>NZ_RZOJ01000017.1:0-34632 GCF_003998845.1 Mesorhizobium sp. M4A.F.Ca.ET.022.05.2.1
GTGTAGAACACCGTGCCGTGCTCGGTCGGCATCAACTGCCTGGTCGTACGATTGAACAGGCGAACGCCGAGGTGCTTCTCCAGCTCCTTGATGCGGTTGGAAGCGACAGCCGGCGAGATGCGCATGTCGCGCCCCGCCGCCGACAGATTGCCGAGCTCGACGACACGGACGAAGACGGCGATGTTGTCGAGATAGGCCATGCTTGGCTCTCATGCGGCTGCGCCAAGGTCTGGAAACCCGCCGCTTCGGCTCGGCCTGACCTGAATCTCACACCTTATACAACCCTAGTATTTTTTATTTTTTTTTGAAAGTCATCGCGCACCTCGCCTCTTTTCGTTTTGGCGCCAGACCGTAAAGTCGTGCCATCGGCAGGGACGACTTCCCAAGGGCAACACGATGCTGGATTTCGCGATTTTCTGGGACTGGCTGAGCTTCGCCGTCCGCTGGCTGCATGTCATCACCGGCATCGCCTGGATCGGCTCGTCCTTCTATTTCGTCGCGCTCGACCTCGGGCTGCGCCAGCGCCCCGGCCTGCCAGTCGGCGCCTTCGGCGAGGAATGGCAGGTGCATGGCGGCGGCTTCTACCACATCCAGAAATATCTGGTGGCGCCGGCCGAGATGCCGGAGCACCTGACCTGGTTCAAATGGGAATCCTATGCCACCTGGCTGTCGGGCTTCGCCATGCTGTGCGTGGTCTACTATGCCGGCGCCGACCTGTTCCTGATCGATCCCAATGTGCTGCCGATGTCGGTGCCGGTCGGCATCCTGCTGTCGCTGGCGACGATCGGTGTCGGCTGGGTGGTCTACGACCTGCTTTGCCGCTCGGCGCTGGGCAAGAGCGACACAGGGCTGATGCTGGTGCTTTATGGCGTGCTGGTGTTCATCGCCTGGGGATTGACGCATCTCTTCACCGGCCGCGCCGCCTTCCTGCATCTCGGTGCCATCACCGCCACGATCATGTCGGCCAACGTCTTCATGGTCATCATCCCCAACCAGAAGATCGTCGTCGCCGACCTGATCGCCGGCCGCAAGCCGGACCCGAAATACGGCAAGATCGCCAAACAGCGCTCGCTGCACAACAACTACCTGACGCTGCCGGTGCTGTTCCTGATGCTGTCGAACCACTATCCGCTGGCGTTCGGCACCGAGTTCAACTGGGTGATCGCCTCACTGGTGTTCATCATCGGCGTGCTTATCCGACACTATTTCAACACCGTCCATGCCCGCAAGGGCAACCCGACCTGGACGTGGCTCGGCGCCGCCGTGCTGTTCGTCATCATCATCTGGCTGTCGACCGTGCCGAAGGTCCTGACCGGCGAGCCCAAGGCTTCCGCCGCGGCCGAGACCTTTATCGCCTCGGCGCATTTCCAGGCCGTGCGCGACACGGTGCTTGGCCGCTGCTCGATGTGCCATGCCGAGGAGCCGGTCTATGAGGGCATTTACCATGCCCCGAAGGGCGTGATGCTCGACACCGACGCGCGCATCGCCGAGCATGCGCGCGAGATCTACCTGCAGGCCGGACGCAGCCACGCCATGCCGCCAGCCAATGTCACCCAGATCAGCGACAAGGAGCGGGCGCTGCTGGTCGCCTGGTTCGAAGGCCAGGGAAAGTAGCATGACCTCCACCCTTCTGCGCGGCCGCACGCTGACCTTCCTGCGCTGGCCGGAAACGATCGACGACCATTCCGCCTGGCGCTACGAGGAGGATGGCGGCCTGCTGATCAGCGACGGCCGGATCGTCGCCTCAGGCGCCTATGCCGATATCGAGAAGCAGGCCGGCGACGGGGCAAGACGGATCGACCATCGCCCGCATCTCATCCTGCCGGGCTTCATCGACGCGCATGTGCATTTCCCGCAGATGCAGATCATCGCCTCCTACGGCGCCGAGTTGCTCGACTGGCTAAACAAATACACCTTTCCCGAGGAGACGAAATTCCGCGACGCCCAGCACGGCCGCCGCATCGCGAGACTGTTCCTCGACGAGATGGTGCGGCATGGCACGACGACGGTCGCCGCCTATTGCTCGGTGCACAAGGCGTCGGCCGAGGCCTTCTTCGCCGAGTCGCATGACCGCAACATGCTCAACATCGCCGGCAAGGTGATGATGGACCGCAACGCGCCGGACGGCCTGCTCGACACGTCGCAATCGGGCTATGACGACAGCAAGGCGCTGATTGCGGAATGGCACGGCAAGGGCCGCCAGCTCTATGCCATCACCCCTCGCTTCGCCATCACCTCCACGCCCGAGCAGATGGAGATGGCCGGTACGCTCTGCCGCGAGCATCCCGATCTCCACATGCAGACGCATCTCTCGGAAAACCATGCCGAGATCGCCTTCACGCAGGAGCTCTATCCCTGGTCGCGCGACTATACCGACGTCTATGAGCGGTACGGGCTCTTGGGGCAAAAGAGCCTGTTCGGCCACTGCATCCATCTCTCCGAACGCGAGGCGGATGCGCTGTCGAGCACCGGCTCGGTGGCGGTGTTCTGCCCGACCTCGAACCTGTTCCTCGGCTCCGGCCTGTTCGACTATCAGCGCTACCGCAGGCGTGACAGGGCCCTCAGAATCGCGGCCGCCACCGACGTCGGCGGCGGCACCAACTACTCGATGCTGCGCACCATGGACGAGGGCTACAAGGTGATCGCGCTGAACGGGGAGAAGCTCAACCCGTTCCAGTCCTTCTGGCAATTGACGCGCGGCAATGCCGAGGCGCTGTCGGTCGCCGACAAGGTCGGCACACTCGAGGCTGGCACCGATGCCGACATCGTCGTGCTCGACGCGCGCGTCACGCCGGCGATGCGGCTGAGGATGGAAACGGTCGGCACGCTGGCCGAGGAACTGTTTCTCCTGCAGACGCTGGGCGACGACCGCGCCGTGCGCGAGGTCTATGTCGCTGGCCGGCCGGCCAAGAGCACGATCGCGATCTAGCATTCCGGCTTGACCCCACGGCAACCATCGGCCAAAGCGTGCGGCGACATTGACAGGGGAACGACATGGCCGTTGCCGACGACATCGCTCTGATCAAGAAACAGGAGGCCACGCTGGTCTTCCCCGGCTTCGACGAGGCCGTCGCCTTCGAGGTCGGCGCGGCGATCCGCAAGCGCGCGCTGGCCGAGAACCTGCCGATCATCGTCGACATCAGGACCTTCGACCGGCCGCTGTTCTACGCCGCGATGCCGGGTTCGAACGCCTCCAATCCCGACTGGGCGCGACGCAAGATCAATGTGGTGAAGCGGTTCCTGAAAAGCACCTACCGCATGGTGCTGGAGCAGCAGCGCCCCGACCGCACCTTCAAGGTCGGCGAGGGGCTGGATGTCGCCGACTATGTGCTGGCCGGCGGCGGCTTTCCGGTCACCGTCAAGGGCGCGGGCGTGATCGGCGTGATTGCCGTTTCGGGCCTGCCGGAGCGTGAGGATCACGGCGTGGTGGTCGACGCGCTGTGCGCGCATCTGGGCGCCGACCGCAAACAATTGGCCCTGGCGCCGGAAGCACAATGACAGACCCAAAATCCTTCCTGACGTCGATCTTCAACGCCGCGGTCGCCGCCGCCGATCCGGAAAAGACGATCCGCGACCATCTGCCGGCAAGGCCGAAGGGCCGCACCATCGTCATCGGCGCCGGCAAGGGCTCGGCGCAGATGGCAGCTGCCTTCGAAAAGGTTTGGGACGGCCCGATCGAGGGACTGGTCGTCACCCGCTACGGCTATGGCGCGAAGTGCGAGCGCATCGAGATCATCGAGGCGGCGCATCCGGTGCCGGATGCGGCCGGGCTCGAGGCCTCGCGCCGGCTGCTGGAGAAGGTGCGCGGGCTGACGGCGGACGATCTTGTTGTGGCGCTGATCTCCGGCGGCGGCTCGGCGCTGCTGCCCTCGCCCGCTCCGGGCCTGGCCCTGGCCGACGAGATCGCCGTCAACGAGGCGCTGCTTGCCTCCGGCGCGCCGATCGCGGCGATGAACACGATCCGCAAGCATGTCTCCACCATCAAGGGCGGCCGGCTGGCGGCGGCGGCGCATCCGGCCAAAGTGGTGTCGCTGGTCGTCTCCGACATCCCCGGCGACAATCCGGCCCTGGTCGCATCCGGCCCGACGGTTCCCGACACCGGCAGCCGCGAGGATGCGCTGGCATCGATATCAGCCTACGGCATGGAGCTGCCGGCAGCAGTCATGGCGCACATCAATTCGCCGACCGCCGATGCGCCGCGTCCGGACGATCCGGTCTTCGCCGGCAATGAAGTGCATCTGATCGCGTCGGCCGGCGTGTCGCTGGAAGCCGCCGCCGCCGAGGCAAAGCGGCAGGGAATTGAAGCCGTCATCCTGTCCGATTCCATCGAGGGCGAGGCGCGCGAGGTCGGCGGCGTCCACGCCGCCATCGCGCGCGAGGTAGCGACGCGCGACCGCCCGTTCGCCAAGCCGGTGCTGATCCTGTCGGGCGGCGAGACGACGGTGACGCTACGGGCAAAGGGCAAGGGCGGCCGCAATTCCGAATTCCTGCTCGCCTTTGCGATCGCCATTGGCGGCCTGGACGGCATTCACGCGCTGGCGGCGGACACCGACGGCATCGACGGCTCGGAGGACAATGCCGGCGCCTTCGCCGATGGCTCGACGGTGGCGCGCATGCGCGCCGCCGGCATCGACGCCAAGGCGATGCTCGCCGGCAACAATGCCTGGACGGCCTTCAATGCGATCGGCGATCTTTTTGTGCCGGGGCCGACGGGCACGAACGTCAATGATTTAAGGGCGATTCTCGTCCGTTAACGCGCGCCGCATTGCCCTTGCGCAAGCGTCGGCGCTGCCCCTCATCCGCCTGCCGGCACCTTCTCCCCGTATAGTGACGGGGAGAAGGCAGCTGGCTACGAAGGGGCAATGAGGGGCGGCGCGAACTTGTCGATGCTTGTTAATCAAAGTTGAATGAGGGCATCCGAAGAGGCGCACCGAAGCATAATTGATCAAACCGCCATCAGCCGCTTCACCTCTCTCATATCCTTGAGGAATCGTTCCCGCTCGGCTTCCTTGTCTTCCTGCTCCCGGATGCGCAGGATGAAGGATGGATGGATGGTAATGAAGACGCGCAGGCCGTCTTCGCGCTCGATCACCTCGCCGCGCATCTTCGTCACCGGCACCGCCTTGCCGAGCAGCGCCTGCGCCGCGGTCGCGCCGAGCGCCACCACCAGATTTGGCTGGATGAGATCGAGTTCCCTGTCCAGCCACCAACGGCAGGCCTGGATCTCACCGGCATTCGGCTTGGAATGGATGCGGCGCTTGCCGCGCGGCTCGAACTTGAAATGCTTCACCGCATTGGTGACGTAGGTTTTGCGCCGCTCGATATCGGCTTCGTTCAGCGTGGCGTCGAGGATCCTTCCTGCCGGGCCGACGAATGGTTTGCCGGCCACATCCTCCTGGTCGCCCGGCTGTTCGCCGACGAAGATCACCTCGGCATTCTCAGGTCCCTCGCCGAACACCGTCTGGGTGGCGTCGCGCCACAGCGGGCAGCGGCGACAGGGCTTCGCCGCAGCGCGCAGTTCGGCTATCGAAGCATCCTCGCCAAGGACCGGTTTGACATCGTCCAACCCGCGCCTGACTGGTGCCTTCGCCTGGTTCGTGGCGGCCATCCCATGCCTCATCCATTCCAGGGTGAAATGGACGGGGCGGGCGATGGTTCCGCTCACACCTCGTGCAGATATAGGTGGTAGTCCAGCTCGCTGACAGTGCGGGCGACGCGCAGATATTCGGCCTGCTTGATCGCGACGAATGTCCGGTGCAGATCGGGGCCGAGCGCCTCTTTCAGGAAATCGGACGCCCGCGCCGCCTCGATCGCGGCGCGCCAGTCCACCGGCATGGTGGTGCGCGTTACGGCCGGTTCGTAGCCGTTGCCGGTGGTTTCCGGGCCGGGGTCGAGCCCTTCCTCGATGCCTTTCACAATCCCGGCGAGCACGGTCGCGGCCACGAGATAAGGGTTTGCGTCGACTCCCGACGGACGGTGCTCGATGCGGCGGTTCCTGGCGTCGCCAGCCGGCACGCGCAGCGCCACCGAACGGTTGTTGACGCCCCAGGTCGGCGCCACCGGCGCGTAGGATTGCGAAACGAAGCGCCGCCATGAATTGGCATGCGGCGCAAACACCAGCATGGATTCCGCCATGGTCTGGATCAGGCCGCCGAGACCCTGCAGCAGCGGCGGCGACCAGCTCTCGCCACCGGCTTCGGCAAACACATTTTTTCCGGCATCATCTTGCAGCGAAACATGGAAATGCATGCCAGAGCCAGCGTATTTCTCGATCGGCTTGGCCATGAAGCAGGCGGTGACACCGTGGCGCCGCGCCTGCGCCCTGACCAGCCGCTTCAGCATGATGAGGTCGTCAGCAGCCCGCATCACATCCTTGCGGTAGTTGAGCGTCAGCTCGTACTGGCCTGGCGCATATTCGGAAATCACCGTCTCGGCCGGGATGCCTTGTGCGCTGGCGGCGGCATAGATGTCGGAAAACAGCGGCTCCATGCCGTGCAGATGGTCAACCGAATAGACCTCGGTCTTGGCCGAGCGGCGCCCGTCGAGCACGGCATGCGCCGGCTGCACCTTGCCGTCGGCATCGCGCTCATTGGCAAGAAGAAAAAATTCGAGCTCGAAGGCGCCGGCCGGACGCAGCCCCTTGGCCGCCAGGCGCTCGACCTGCCGCTTGAGCGCCAGGCGGGGATCGGACGACATCGGCTGGCCGTCGAGATGGTACATCGCCATCAGCACCTGGCCGCGCGGCGGGTTGGTGCCATACAGCGGCACCAGCGTGCCGGGGATTGGCCATGCCCTCAGATCGCCATCACCGGTGTCCCAGACCAGGCCGGTCTCGTGCACGTCCTCGCCGGTGATGTCGAGGCCGAGGATCGAGATCGGCAGGTGCCGGCCGGCCTCGAAAATGCCCATCAGCTCGTGCCGGCGCACGATCTTGCCACGGCCGATGCCGTTGGCGTCGGTGAGCACGATGTCGAAGGCCTCGATTTCGGGGTGGGCATCGAGAAAGGCTTTCGCCTCGCGGGGCGTCGAGCCCGAAGGTGAGGTCATGATCGAACTCTGCTTTGGCCTGGCCGCCAATCTTCCGCTGCTTGTCTCATGCCGCAAGCCTTGCCGCAACCGTCGCGAAAGCGGTGATCAGCCTGTTGACCTGAGCCGCCGTCGTGGCCGGCGAGATCAGCATCATATTGTGGAAGGGCGCGATCAGAACGCCCCGGTTGACCAGCGCGACGTGGATGGCGGCCTCCAGCTCCGGCGCGTGCGCCGCCTCCGCCGCGCCGCCGTTGCGCAGCGGGCCCGGGGCACAGATGAACTCGACCCGGGCGCCGACGCGGGCGACATGCCAGGGCAGACGGTAGCGGTCGATGACGGCCGTCAGCCCGGCATCCAGCCGCCGCGCCAGCCGGTCCATGCGGGCATAGGCTTCCTCGGTCATCACCTCCTCGAGCGCCGCGCGCATGGTGGCGAACTGCAGCGGATTGGCCGACAGCGTCGTGCCCATGCCGGAATAGCCAGGCTCCTTCACCCTGTTGTAGGCGGCGTAGCGGCTGGCGACCTCGTCGCTCAGGCCCCAGACGCTCGCCGGCACGCCGCCGGCCAGCGGCTTGCCAAGCACGAAGAGGTCGGGCTCCAGCCCGTGCTTCCTCGTGTAGCCGCCGGGGCCGGTGGAGATGGTGTGCGTCTCATCGATCAGGAGCAGCGTGCCGGCGGCACGGGTGAGGCGCCGCAGCGCGTCGTGGAAGCCCGGTTCCGGCAGCACCATGCAGGAGTTGGTCAGCACCGGCTCGGTGATGACGCAGGCGACATCCCTGTCCGCGAGCGCCGCTTCGAGCGCGGCGATGTCGTTGAATTCGACGATCTTCGTTGCCCGGGTGAGATCGCGGAATTCGCCGGCGAGCCCCGGCCGGTTCACCGGTTTGCCGTCGATCAGCCGCACCATCGTCTCGTCGACCGAGCCGTGGTAGCAGCCGTTGAAGACCAGGATCTTCTCCCGGTTGGTGACGGCGCGGGCAACGCGTAGCGCGAAACGGTTGGCGTCGGTCGCGGTGGTGGCAATCTGCCAGAAGGGCAGGCCGAAGCGCTGCTGGAGCAGCGGGCCGATGGCCAACGCATCCTCGCTGGGCAGCATATAGGTCAGGCCGCGCCCGGACTGCCGGCGGATGGCGCGGGCGACCGGCGGCGGCGAATGGCCGAACATCGAACCGGTGTCGCCGAGGCAGAAATCGTCCAGCCGGTTGCCGTCGATGTCGGTGATGGTGGCGCTCTTGGCGCTGTCGACCAGGATCGGGAACGGCGTCGGCCAATCGTTCATCCAGTGCATCGGCACGCCGCCGAAAAAGCCGGGCAGGCCATTGCCGGCCTTGGCCAGCGATTTCGGCCGCGCCTTGCGGAAAACCTCCGCCTCCGTCTCGCGCAGCACGGCAATGCGCTCGCGGCTGATGCCGCCGATCGACGTCTTTGAATGGCTGGTTGAATGCATGAAGTCCCTCTCGCGCGCACTGTAGACAATCGCCGTCTCAAACCGCAATTGGCCGCCGGCTTGCCCTGCATTGGTTCAGCGGCAGCCGGCTGGCGCTTGACCTCGAGGCAAAGCCCGGCATCAATACGGGCCTGGCTTGTGGTTTTGGGGGAGAAAAAATGCGTGCGATGATTTGCACTGCGACATTGCTTCTGTCGGCTGGCGGGGCTCTTGCGAGCGGCGGCATCTGGTGCTCCGCCGAGGATGCTGCGGCGATATTCCAGGTCGAAGCCGGCGTCACCAGGGGCATGGGAGGGCCGACGTTCAATTTTCGCGGTGATCTCGAAATTCTCGGCAGACCTGCCGGCGACAGCCTGCGCAAGACCGTCTTCGAGGATTCGAACCTGACGCAATACTGGCTCGACGGCGAGGAATTGCGGCTGAACATCTATCACGAGCACGAAGTCGCTGAACGTATCAACTCGGTCGAACTGACGATCCTGACCAAGACCAGCGACGAGGGCGTCTATGACGGGCGCTATACGCTCGCCATCTACGACGCCGCGGCGGATACGGACCAGGACGGCAAGCCGGTTGAAGTCAAAGGCAAAGTATCCTGCGGGGCAGAATAGTCGAGCCTACGCCGTGATGTCGATGACGCCGCAGTCGCCGGCGGCGCTGCCGAAGACGATACGGCGCTCTTCCCCGTCCCACATCATCGCGGTGATGGCGCCCTTGCCGGGGCGGCGCAGCAGCACTTCCTTGGCGTCGGCGAAGCGCACCGCCATCACCATGCCGTCGTCATAGCCGATCGCCACCACATCCTGGCTCGGATGGCAGGCGACCGTGGTGACCATGGCGTTGCCGCGCGTGCCGAGCTCCAGCGGCGCCTTGCCCATCGGGCCGTCCTTGCCGGTAAACGGCCAGACGATCGCCGCCGGCGCGCCCGAGCTCGCCAGCCATTTGCCCTTGGGCGCCCATGACAGGCTTTTGACCTTTGCCGGATAGCCGCTCATGCGCATGTGCTTGCCATCGGCGAGCTTCCAGCCATGCAGCGCGTTCTCCTGCATCGTGGTGACGAGGAAGGCGCCGTCCGGCGAGAAGGCGATGCCGGTATGGGCGCCGGCCCATTCGAGCTCGACCGGCTTGCCCTCGGCGGCGGGGAAATGCAGCGTCGCGCCATTGTAGCGGGCGACACCGAAACGCATGCCCTTGGGCGAGAAGGCCAGCCCCTCGACCGAGCGCGGATGGGCGAACTCCTTGGTCTTGCCGTCGGCGAAGCGCACGAAGGCGGTCTTGCCGGATGCATAGGCGATCGCGCCCTGCGGCCCGGCGGTGACGCTGGTGATCCATTTTTTGCCGGCGCTCGCCAGTTCCTGGACGTTGCCGCCCGCGGTGATCGAAAAGACCTTGCCATCCTCGCCGCCGGTGATCAGCCGATCGTTGGCCGCGTCATGGAAGGCGGCAAGCAGCCCATCATTGGCCTGCGCGGTCTTTTGCCCGTTGTCCAGGCGATGGATTGCGCCGTCGGCCAAAGCGAAATGCGGGACGTCGTTGAGGAAGACGGCGGCGACGCAATGGCCTTCGAGATCAAGCGGGGCGACTGTGGGCATGGCTATCTTTGTCTGGTGAAAGTGCAGAAGGCGGCTTACTCGACGTTTGTACGTCCGGCAACCATGAGGGGGATAATCGCCAGCGATGGCGCCGCCCCTCATTGTCCTGCCGGACATTTCTCCCCGTATAGTGACGGGGAGAAAGAGGGTTGTCGCGGATCATTTCGCCAATCTTCAGCGCTACAGAATAGGCGTCGACATTGCGGCCAGCCTTCTTCTCCCCGTCACTATACGGGGAGAAGGTGCCGGCAGGCGGATGAGGGGCGGCGCCAACGGTTGGAAATTGTCGCTACAGAATGCTTGGCAGTGCTTTGATCGCCCTAAGCAGCCTGTCCTCCTCCCGAACGTTCAAGCCGCCTGGCAGGCCTCGAAGCTCCTGCGCAGCCGCTCGGCGTCGAGTTCGCGGCCGATGAAGACCAGCCGGCTCTCATGCTTCTCGCCATCCTTCCAGGCGCGTTGGTGGTCGCCCTCGATGATCATGTGCACGCCCTGGATGACATAGCGCTCATCGTCGCCCTTCAGCGCGATGATGCCCTTCAGTCGCAGGATGTTCGGGCCTTCCATCTGGGTGATCTTCTCGATCCACGGGAAGAATTTCTTCGGGTCCATCTCGCCGCCGCGCAGCGACACCGACTGCACCGTCACGTCATGGATGTCGGAAGGATGCGCGTGGTCATGATGGTGATCGTGGTCATGGTCATGGTGATCATGGTCGTGATCGTGGTGGTCGTGATCGTGGTCGTGCGCTTCGAGGAAATGTGGGTCGTTCTCCAGCGCGCGGGCAAGGTCGAAGGCGCCGCGATCGAGCACCTCGGCCAGCGCCACCCCGGCACGCTGGGTGCGATGGATCCGGGCCGCCGGGTTGATGGCGCGGATCGTCGCTTCGACCTTGGCGAGTTCGTCCGGCGTGACGAGGTCGGTCTTGTTGAGCACGACGACGTCGGCGAAGGCGATCTGGTCCTCGGCCTCCTTGGAATCCTTCAACCTGAGCGGCAGGTGCTTGGCGTCTACCAGCGCCACCACCGCGTCGAGCTTGGTCTTGGAACGCACGTCGTCGTCCATGAAGAAGGTCTGCGCAACTGGCACGGGGTCGGCCAAGCCGGTAGTCTCGACGACGATGGCGTCGAAGCGGCCGGGACGGCGCATCAGGCCTTCGACGACGCGGATCAGGTCGCCGCGTACCGTGCAGCAGACGCAGCCATTGTTCATCTCGTAGATTTCCTCGTCGGATTCCACGATCAGGTCGTTGTCGATGCCGATCTCGCCGAACTCGTTGACGATGACGGCATAGCGCTTGCCGTGGTTCTCCGACAGGATGCGGTTGAGCAGCGTCGTCTTGCCGGCGCCGAGATAGCCGGTCAGCACGGTTACGGGAATCTGCGTCTGCGCTTGGCTCATGTCTTGCCTCAAAAGTCTTCTCGCCTCGGAATTCCGGGCTTCGAAAAGGGGAGTGTCGGCTCCATATAGGATGTGTGCCACGCTTTTGCACGCGGCAAACCGATGGGCCAGCCAGGCAGGCCAGAAAGGCGCCAGATGTCCGACAAGCGAGCTTCCTTGCCAATCTCCCGGCGCCGGGCGCTCGGCCTGATTGCCGTCACCGCCGGCGGCGGCAGCTTTGTGCCGTCCACCGCGCCTGCCGCGCAGGTTTCGCCCTATGCCGGGCTTGCCCTTTTCGATGCCGGCGCCGGCGTCTGCGCCATCACGCCAGAGGCGACCGAGGGGCCGTTCTATTTCGACCCGAAGCTCGAACGCGCCGACATCACCGAGGGAAAGAGCGGTGTCGGTCTGACTGTCACGCTGCAGGTGGTCGATGCCGCCTGCCGCCCGCTTGCAGGGGGGCGCGTCGACATCTGGCATTGCGACGCGCAAGGCCACTATTCCGGCTATCCGGGCCAGGGCGATGGCGAGGATGTCGACACGTCGGGCCAGATCTTCCTGCGCGGCTGGCAGAAGACGGACGAAAGCGGCATCGTGTCCTTCGCCACCATCTATCCCGGCTGGTATCGCGGCCGAACCACCCATATCCACTTCAAAGTCTTCCCGGACGATCGCTCGGTGATGACCGGCCAGTTGTTCTTCCCCGACGCGCTCAGCGACCAGATCTTTTCGACCGTTTCGCCCTATGCCGAGCGCGCCGGCAAGCGCGACACATCGAACGCGCAGGACGGCATCGCGAGACGCTCGGGACCGCTGTCGCAGGCCGCCTTGCGCGAGGCGGCGGACTCCTACCAGGCGCTCCTGGTCGTCGCGGTGAAGTCCGTCTGAGGCTGGTTTGCACGCCTCGACGCGCCCGCCGGAAAGCCTTCCTCCAGGGGAAAAGTCGTTTGTCATCTAACTGAAATAAACATCTGGCATCACCACGGCGGACGTCGCAATGCTTGCCGGCAAAGCTGTTCTGCAAGCCGGATTCTTTTTGATCGTCGATTGCCAACCGGCAGGCAGCCTCTATGCTGTCGCCACCGGTTCGGCCGAAGAGGGATGACCATGGCCAAGGCGGACAAGACAGCGACAATGAGCCGGCTGCATTCGGCGGCGCGACTGGCGCGAACGGCGCTCGCCGCCCGGCTTTTGGCGCATGGTTTCTATGCCGGCCAGGACCAGATCATGCTGGCGCTCGACCGCGAGGACGGCCAGACGCCGGGCACCCTCGCCGGCCGTCTCGGCGTGCGCCCGCCGACCATCACCAAGACCATCAATCGGCTGCAGGCGCAAGGTTTTCTCGAAAAGCGCGCCTCCAACGCCGATGCCCGACAGGCGCATATCTTCCTCACCGATACCGGCCGCGAGACCATCCGCGCCATCGAGAAGTCGGTGAAGAAGACCGAAAAGCAGGCGCTGAAGGGCCTCGACAAGAAGGACCAGAAGGCGCTGTTCAAGCTGCTCGCCCGGGTCGAGGCCAACCTTTCCAACGAAGATCTGGTGCTCATCGACGACGACGCCGAACTCGATGATTAACGAGCGACGCGTCAGCGTCGTCTCGCAGCGACGCGTAGGCGCGACGCGAAGCGTCGTCGCGGTGCAGTGCGCCAGCGTTGCCCTTCAAGTAGCGCCCTAGCATCGGCGGCTTAGCGGAAAGGGCCACGACGCTGCGCGTCGCGCCTGAGAGCTATCACAGGGCGTCTCGCGGTTGAGCGATCACGCTGCGCGTCGCGCTTACGGAACAATGCCAACGTGGGTGGGTTGAGCGACGACGCTGCGCTCGCGCTTACGGAACAATGCCAACGTGGATGTGTGGAGCGACGACGCTGCGTGTCCCGCTTCGCACCAGCATCGACCAACGCCCGGGCGTAAGCCCGAACGCCTTCTTGAAATGACGGTTGAAATGGCTCTGGTCGCTGAAGCCGGCGGCAACGGCGATTTCGGCCAGCGGCTCGCCAGCCTCGATCATCCGTCGTGCCCGCTGCAGCCGGCGCATTACAAGGAAGCGGTGCGGGCTGGTGGCGTAAGTGGCGCGGAAATGGCGCGAGAGCGCGTAGCGGTCGAGGCCGGTAACGGCTTCCAGCTCACCTGACCGCACCGGCCGCCCGGCATTCTCTTCGAGATAGTCGCGCGCAAGCGCTGCTGCGCGCCATGCAGTCATTCCCATCGGCTTCGCCGGCTGTCCGGCATGTCGGCCCAGATTCCGCGCCAGCTGCGCGATGAAATCGGCGACGAACAGCTCGTCCAACTCTTCCTGCAGCGGCGCCAGCGCCGACAGCAGCGTGCCGCGCAGCGCCGGGTCGCTCACCACGGCGTCCGCGACGAAAGGCAGCGGCTCACCATCCAGGCAGTCAATGAGCAGCGACGGTTCCAGATAGAGGATGCGATAACGCAGTCCTTCCTCCGTGCCGGCGCCGCCATCGTGCAGTTCGTCGGGATGCAGCACGATCACCTGGCCGGGCAGGCTGTGCCGCAGCGCGCCGCGATAGTGGAAGCGCTGGACGCCATCGAGCGTCACGCCAATGGCGTAGGTGTCGTGGCGGTGCAGTTCGAAGGCGTTGCCGTGGAAGCGCGCCTCGATGCGTTCGATGCCAGTGCCGCCCGGCGCCGACACGATACGGTCCCCGGGAGCGACCTCGCCCGAGCACGAACGTTCAAGACCCTGCACAGGCTCTGCGGCTAGATCGTGCGCCATAGCTTCAACCAGGCCTGTCATAGGCCGCCTCCCGGAGACTTGAATCTTGGTGTTCGATACGAAATTTGCAATCGTGCTCAGGGACGATCTCGCCGTCTGGCAGAAGCTCAATGTCACCGCGTTTCTCACCAGCGGCATCGTCGCTCAGTTTCCGGAGATCATCGGCGAGCCCTACCGCGACCGTGCCGGCAACATCTACAACCCGCTGTCGATCCAGCCGGTCATCGTGCTGTCGGCGGACGGGCCGACGCTGAACGCGATTCATCGCCGGGCGCTGGAGCGCGGGGTGACGGCATCGGCCTATGTCGAGGAGATGTTCTCGACCGGGCACGACGCCGCCAACCGCGCCGCCTTCGCCGAATTCGCGCCCGAAGACGCCAGGGTCGTCGGCATCGCGCTCCGTGCCGAGAAGAAGCTCGTCGACAAGATCACCAAGGGCGCCCGCATGCAGTCATGATTCAGGCCGGCAGCGCTGGTCCACGGCAGCGCCTCGACTGAGCCTGTCCGGGACGCTTGTTGGGCCAGTCGCTTTTGGCTTGCCGGCCAGCGGCGATTGCCGCAAAAGGGTGGCGTCTACCTTTCCCCGGCCCGACTTTGAGCATTCCCAAAAATCAAGACGACAGCGCAACGCCGCCAGCGGCGATGCTTTTGATGCTGTGCGTGTACGTCTGCTTCACCTTTCTCGACACCAGCAGCAAATATCTGGTGCTGGCCGGCGTCTCGGCGCTGATCGTCGCCTGGGCTCGCTTCATCGTTCATGTGCTGCTTGTCGGCGTCTTCCTGCGCGGCTGGCGCGCGCCGTCGCGTTTTCGCGCCAGGAACCTGCCCGCGCACATCCTGCGCGGCGCCTTCCTGTTCGGCTCGACCATGTGCAACATCTTCGCGCTGCGAACCTTGCAACTGGCCGAGACGACATCGATCTACTTCTTCGGGCCGATGGTGATCACCGCGCTTGCCGGTCCGCTGCTTGGCGAATGGGCGGGCTGGCGGCGCTGGCTGGCGATCCTGACCGGCTTCGTCGGCGTGCTGATCATCACGCGGCCCGGCGTCGGCGTGTTCGGCATCGGCCATCTCTTCGCGCTCGGCTCGATGCTGTCGAACAGCTTCTATGTCATCATGACCCGCCGCATGTCGGCGAGCGAGACTTCCGAAAGTCTGATCCTGTTTTCGGCGCTGGCGCCGGCGGTGCTGCTCCTGCCCACGCTGCCGTTGTCGCATGCCTTGCCGCATGACGCGTGGCACTGGTTCATCCTCCTGATGCTCGGCGTGTTCGGCGCCACCGGCCATTGGCTGCTGGTGCAGGCTTATCGCCTGGCGACCACCACGGCGCTCGCCCCCTACCCCTATTCGCAGATGGTGTGGATGATCATCTCCGGCTGGGTCATCTTCAACCAGTTCCCTGACCGCTGGACGCTGCTGGGCGCAGCCATCATCGTCGCCAGCGGCCTTTACATCATCCATCGCGAACACCGGCTTCGCCTGCGCAACAGCGCCACGCTGGACGCAGAGGCCGAAGCCCTGGCAAAAAAACTTTGATTTGCCCCGGATCGATGGCATAAGAGCCGCCTTTAAACAGTTTAAATCGGTTCGAGGAGCGAAGGGGCTGGCACAGAAGATCAAGCTTTCGACGATCGCAGATGCGCTCGGTGTGTCCACGGCCACGGTGTCGCTGGCGCTGCGCGACAGTCCGCTGGTGGCGGGCAGCACACGCGACCGCATCAAGGAACATGCCCGCGCCATCGGCTATATCTACAATCGCCGCGCCGCCAGCCTGCGCACCTCGCGCTCCGGCATTGTCGGCGTCGTCGTGCACGACATCATGAACCCGTTCTTCGCCGAGATCCTGCGCTCGATCGAGAGCGAACTCGACCGCAGCCGGCAGACCTTCATCCTGTCCAACCACTACGACCAGCTCGAAAAGCAGCGCACCTTCATCGACACGCTGCTGCAGCTCGGCGCCGACGGCGTCATCATGTCGCCGGCCATCGGCACGCCAGCCGAGGACATCGTCATGGCCGAGGACAACGGCCTGCCGGCGGTGCTGATCGCGCGCAGCGTCGCCGGGGCCGACGTGCCGGTCTTCCGCGGCGACGACGCCTACGGCACGGCGCTGGCTACCAATCACCTGATCTCGCTCGGCCACAAGCGCATCGCCATGATCGGCGGCACCGATCAGACGTCGACCGGCCGCGACCGCTACCAGGGTTATCTCAACGCCATGGAGGCGGCGGGGCTGGAGGTCAAGCCGTCCTGGCGCATCGCCGGCCCGCGCACCAAACAGGCCGGGTTCGAGGCCGCCGGACAGTTTTTGGCGCTGAAGGACAAGCCGACCGCGGCCTGCTGCTGGAATGACCTCGTCGCCATCGGGCTGATGAACGGCATCGCGCGCGCCGGCCTGGTGCCGGGCGTCGACATCTCGGTCACCGGCTATGACGATCTGGAGGAGGCGGCAATCGCGACACCGGCATTGACCACGGTCTGGAATGGCCAGCGCGAGGTCGGCCGGCGTGCCGCCAGCGCGCTGCTCGACAAGCTCAATGGGCAGACGGTGCGGCCGTCGCAGGAACTGATCAAGCCGGAACTGCATGTGCGCCAGTCGACCGGCAAGCCGGTGGAGCGTGCATGACGAAGGCTGAACAGTTGCAGACCGTCGCCGTTCTGGTGCCGGGGCATTTCAACGACCACGCGGTTGAGCGCATCGACCGCACCTTCAAACGGGTCAGGATCGAACGCGCCGATGCGGCGCTGGTCACCGACGAAATGCGCCGTACGGTGCGCGCCATTGCTTCCTTCGCCGGCATCGATGCGGCGATGATGGATGCATTGCCCAACCTCGAACTCATCGCCTCTTTCGGCGTCGGCTATGATTCTGTCGATGCCGGCCATGCGGCGACGAAAAACATCATGGTCACAAACACGCCGGACGTGCTGACCGAGGAGGTCGCAGACACCACGATCGGCCTTTTGATCAACACCGTGCGCGAGCTGTATGCCGCCGAGAAATGGCTGCGCGACGGCAACTGGGTGAAGAAAGGCAGCTACCCGCTGAGCCGGCTGACCTTGCGCGGCCGAAGTGTCGGCATTTTCGGCATGGGCCGTATTGGGCAGGCCATTGCCCGGCGTCTGGAGGCCTTTGGATTGTCGGTCGCCTATCACAACCGGCGCCGCGTCGAAGGTCTTTCCTACCAGTACCATCCGACGCTGAAGGGCCTTGCCGACGCGGTCGATACGCTGATTTGCGTGGTACCGGGCGGCGCTTCCACGGAGAAGGCGATCAACGCCGAGATCCTGTCGGCGCTCGGCCCAAACGGCGTCTTCGTCAACATCGGCCGGGGTAGCACGGTGGACGAGACGGCGCTTGCCGCAGCGCTCGCCAGCGGCACGATCGCCGCCGCCGGCCTCGATGTCTTTGCCGACGAGCCGAACGTGCCCAAGGCGTTGCTGGTAGCGCCCAACACTTCACTGCTGCCGCATGTCGGCTCGGCCTCGCACCACACGCGCCGCGCCATGGCCGATCTCTGTGTCGACAATCTCGTATCCTGGTTCAGCGAGCGCCGGCCGCTGACGCCGGTGCCGGAGACGGCGCAGGTCAGGCCGCGCGGCTGACCCGGCCCGCCACACTTGTTAACGCCCGATTAACCCTTTTGAAATCATTCTGCATACTTCGTTATGCATAGGCAAAAGCCGCGGCGCGGTTCGGGCCTTGTCCATGAAGGCAAGGTTTGAAGCGCGCCGGCGCGCCTCAAATGCACGGAGAGATCGGGTGAAGCTTATTCCTGCGTTGATGGCGGCGGCCGCGGTGGCCTGTGGCGTCCAGCTCTTTCACGGCGGCAGCGGCGAAAGCATCGCCAGTGAAACAGCTTCCTCCAGCAGCTACCGGCTGACCGCCAATGGCGACGAGGCGGCCTGCGCTGTCCGGCGCGGCGCCAATATGTCGGACGGCCTGTCGCTGCTGACCGTCGCCCCGAACTGCCGCAAGCTGCTGCCCGGCATCGAGCGGGCGAAATTCTGGCGCGAAGAGGCTGACGGCACGGTCGCCTTCAGCGCGAACGGCATCGATCCGATCGTCACTTTCAGCGTGGCCGATGGCGACGGCTACGAGTCCTACGCCCCGGTCACGCCGCTTCTGGCGCTGAGCCACGATTGAGGTTCGGCGGGCCTACTCCGCCGCCGCGCGGACCCCGGCTTTCGCCGCCGCATGCAGCCGCACCGCGTCGCCGAAAGCGCGGAAGATCCTGGCCGAGTTGTCGTCCGACTTGACCCAATATTCGGGATGCCACTGGACGCCGACCGCAAACGCGCGGGCATCCTTCACCGAAACCGCTTCGATCGTGCCGTCGGTGGCCAAGGCCTCGACCTGCAGCCTCGAGCCCAGCCGATCGATCCCCTGGCGGTGCAGCGAGTTGACCTTGATCTCGCCGGCGCCAAACACGCCGGCGAGGCAGCTGCCGGGCTTGATCGAAATCGTCTGATGGATGGCAAAGCGCTCGTTCTGATCGTCGCTCACCGCGGCGCGGTGGTCGAGCGACCCCTCACGCTCCTGGATCTCGGTGCCCAGCGTGCCGCCCAACGCGACATTCAGCTCCTGGATGCCGCGGCAGATGGCAAGCAGCGGCACGCCGCGCTCGATCGCCTTGCGGATCAGCGGCAGCGTAGTGGAATCGCGCGCCGGATCATACGGACCGTTCCGCTCGCTGGCGTCACCACCGTAGAGCGAGGGATGCACATTGGACTTCGAGCCGGTGACCATGACGCCGTCGACCGACGAGAGCAGCTCGTCGAAGTCGAGCCGGTCGCCGAAGGACGGCACCAGCAGCGGGAACACGCCGGCGCCGGCAAGCGCGGCTTCAAGATATTGCTGCGGGGCGGCATGCCAGGTGTAGTTGTCGAACTGGCGGACGTCGGTCGAGATGGCGACGAGCGGCTGCTGCATTTTGGATCCGGTTTCCGTTGAGGGCTAAGGAGCTATTCTGCCTACAAAATAGGCGATCCCAAGGCGCTTTTCCATGACAAGTTTTGGCAGGTCGCATAGGCCAGGCGGCAGGCCGTTAGACTATAGTTGCAGGTCGTGCGCCGAGAGCGCGCATTTCCCGCCAATGCCGCCGTTAAGCGCGGCCGCCGCGCTGGACTCGACCTGTTGCCCGTGTATTGTTTCGTCCGGGCCGAGCCGGGATATCGAGGATGTTCCCGAATGCCGGCCTGTTGATCCAAAAGGGAGGAACTGCATGGATCGTCGTTCATTCATCCGCAAGGCCGGCGTAACCGGCGTTGGCGCCGCGGCGGCGGCCGCGACGCTTGCCGCTCCGGCAATCGCCCAGTCCAACCCGAAGGTGACGTGGCGGCTTGCGTCGTCCTTCCCGAAGTCGCTCGACACGATCTATGGCGGCGCCGAGGTGTTCTCAAAGATGCTGTCAGAAGCGACCGACGGCAACTTCCAGGTGCAGGTCTTCGCCGCCGGCGAGCTGGTGCCCGGCCTGCAGGCGGCTGACGCCACCGCCGCCGGTACCGTCGAGGCCTGCCACACGGTGGCATACTACTACTGGGGCAAGGACCCGACCTGGGCACTGGGCGCGGCGGTGCCGTTCTCGCTCAACGCGCGCGGCATCAATGCCTGGCACTACCACGGCGGCGGCATCGACCTGTTCAACGAATTCCTCGCCACGCAAGGGCTTTTCGGCCTGCCGGGCGGCAATACCGGCGTGCAGATGGGCGGCTGGTTCCGCAAGCAGATCAACACCGTCGCCGACCTCTCCGGCCTGAAGATGCGCATCGGCGGCTTTGCCGGCAAGGTCGTGGCCAAGCTCGGCGTGGTGCCGCAGCAGATCGCCGGCGGCGATATCTATCCGGCGCTGGAGAAAGGCACCATCGACGCCGCCGAATGGGTCGGTCCGTATGACGACGAGAAGCTCGGCTTCTACAAGGTCGCGCCCTATTACTACTATCCCGGCTGGTGGGAAGGCGGCCCGACCGTCCACCTGATGTTCAATAAGGCCAAGTACGAAGAGCTGCCGGCAGCCTACAAATCGCTGGTGCGGACCGCCGCGCAGGCAACCGACGCCAACATGCTGCAGAAATACGACTATCTCAATCCGGCGGCGGTGAAGCGGCTGGTGGCCAGCGGCGCCAAGTTGCAACCGTTCAGCCAGGAGATCATGGCGGCCTGCTTCGAGAAGGCCAACGAGGTCTATGCCGAGATGGAAGCCTCGAACGCGCCGTTCAAGAAGATCTGGGAGTCGATCAAGGGTTTCCGCAAGGAGCACTATCTCTGGGCCCAGGTGGCCGAGTACAATTACGACACCTTCATGATGGTCCAGCAGCGCCAGGGCAAGCTGTAGGAAGTGATTGGCCCCTTCTCCCCGTCACTTATACGGGGAGAAGGTCCCGGCAAGGGGATGAGGCAGCGCCGGCTTCGGCGAATGAATCGCCTCGGGCTTAAGTGGCAGGCTGAAGACCCAATCTCGTGCCTTGTCTATCTGGGCATTGGCGCCGCCCCTCACTGCCGGCAACCTCTCCCCGTATAGGGACGGGGGCGCTGCGATCGACGGTTTCGCCAATTGCCAACGTTGCAAGCTGAAGGGCTGCGCTTCAGCCTCGGCCTGGCACCACCAGCACCTTGACCTCGCCGGGCGCGGGCGGGTTGGCGATCACCGCGGGCGCCTCTTCGAGCGTCACCTGTCTCGAGATCAGCCTGTCGACCTCGATCGCGCCGGTGGCGATGAGCTCGGCGGCGCGGCCATGAGTGTAGGGATTGAGGAAAGAGCCCAGGACCTTCAATTCCCGAAACAGCAAGTCGAAGGGCTCGAACGCCACCTGCATGCCTTGCGGCACCACGCCGACGATGACGACGGTGCCGCCGGCCTTCGCCAGCCGCATCGACTGTTCGACCGTATCGCGCACGCCGGCGCATTCGAACACCACGTCGACGCCGCCCGGCACCAGCCCGTCCGGTCCGGCAATTGCATCGATTACGTCGCCGGCGCCTGAATCGACTGAGGCCGTCGCGCCGAGCTCCTCGGCGAGCGCGCGGCGCGAGGCCTGGCGTGTCGACAGCACGACGGTCTTCGCCCCGGCAAGCCTTGCCAATTGCACGGTGAGCAGGCCGATGACGCCGCCACCCAGCACGACGACCGAGCCGCCCGGCTTGATCGCGGCGAGGTCGACGCCATGCAGGCAGCACGCCAACGGCTCGCAGAATGCGCCATGCGTCGGCTTGAGGCTCGCCGGCAGCCGGAAGGCCTGCTTCTGCGGCATCACGACATAGTCGGCGAAGCCGCCGTCGCGATGGATGCCGATGGCATTGAGATTGCGGCAAAGGTTGACCCGCCCGGCATGGCAATATGGGCATCGGCCGCAGGCGATGTTGGGGTCGCCGGTGACGCGGTCGCCGACGGAGAAGCCGGTCACCGACGACCCGATCGCCTCGATGATGCCCGAAAACTCATGCCCGGGCGTCACCGGCGGCTTGCAGGGAAACTCACCATGGAAGAGATGACGATCGGTGCCGCAGACGCCGCAGGCCTCGATCCGAACCAGCAGATCGTCCGGACCGGCGGACGGCTTGTCGACCTCGCGCAGCGCGATACTGCCGACGGCCTCGAGGCGAACCGCTTTCACAACTGTCGAGCCTCCCACATCAATTGAAGTTCGGCGGCTGCGACAAGTCAGGCGACGGCGCCGCCGGCTTGGCGGGCGGCGGGTCGCCGAAGCTCGGTGGCTGGGACAGGTCGGTGGCCGGCGCTGCCGGTGCCGCGCCGCCACTGGCCGGAGCCGTGCCGCCATCCGCCGGCGGCGTGCCGAGCGGCGACAGGCCCGGCAGTTCCGGCACCTTGAGCTCGATGGTGCCGGGATCGACCACGGCGCCCTTGTAGTGCATCACCATTTGCGGGAAAGCGATGGTGAGCCCGATCATGATCACCTGGATGCCGACAAAGGGCACCGCGCCCCAATAGATCTGGCCGGTGGTGACCGGCGCGATCTGCTTGCCGGTGATGCGGTCGAGATAGGGCACGCGGGCGGCGACCGAGCGCAGGTAGAACAGCGCGAAGCCGAAGGGCGGATGCATGAAGGAAGTCTGCATGTTGACGCCGAGCAGCACGCCGAACCAGATCAGGTCGATGCCGAGCTTGTCGGCGGCGGGCGCGAGCAGCGGCACGATGATGAAGGCGAGCTCGAAGAAATCAAGGAAGAAGGCCAGCACGAAGACCAGCGCGTTGACGCCGATCAGGAAGCCGACCTCGCCGCCCGGCAGCGAGGTGAGCAGATGCTCGACCCAGAGGTGGCCGTTGACGCCGTAGAAGGTCAGCGAGAAGACGCGCGCGCCGATCAGGATGAACAGCACGAAGGAGGACAGCCTGGTCGTCGCGGTCAGCGCCTGCTTGATCACATCCAGCGACAGCCGCCCCTTTGCCGCCGCCATGATCAATGCGCCGACGGAGCCCATGGCGCCGCCCTCGGTCGGGGTGGCGATGCCGAGGAAGATGGTGCCGAGCACCAGGAAGATCAGCGCCAGCGGCGGGATCAGCACGATGATTACCTGCTGCGCCAGCCGGGACATCATGTTGATGTCCAGGCCCTTGTCGGCAATCGCCACGACATAGATCAGGACTACGCCGACGCAGGCGCCGAGAATGTCGGCATTGTCGCCGTGCGCCGGCGCCAGATAGCGATAGGCGGCGTAGGACACAGCGACCGCAACCGCCAGCGCCACGATCAGCGACACCACGCCATGGCCGAGGGTGCGGGCTTCGAGCGGCAGGGCCGGCATCGATTTCGGCCGGACGATCGACATGATCAGGATGTAGAGCATGTAGATGCCGGTGAGCACGAGGCCGGGGATCAGCGCGCCGGCATACATGTCGCCGACGGAGCGGCCGAGCTGGTCGGCGAGCACGATCAGCACCAGCGAGGGCGGGATGATCTGGGCGAGCGTGCCCGACGCCGCGATGACGCCCGACGCCACACGGCGGTCATAGCCGTAGCGCAGCATGATCGGCAGCGAGATCAGGCCCATGGCGATGACGGACGCCGCCACGACACCGGTGGTCGCCGCAAGCAGCGCGCCGACGAAGATGACGGCATAGGCAAGGCCGCCGCGGATCGGCCCGAACAGCTGGCCGATCGTGTCGAGCAGGTCCTCGGCCATGCCGGATCGCTCCAGCACGATGCCCATGAAGGTAAAGAACGGGATCGCCAGCAGCGTGTCGTTCGACATCACCCGGCTGCCGTAGAAATTGTCGGGCAGCGCATGCAGCAGGGGCCAGGCCAGGTTTATCGAGCCGCCCGAATAGGGCGACAGCAGGACGCCGATAGAGAAGAACAAAAGGCCGTTGGCGGCGAGCGAGAAGGCGACGGGGTAGCCGATCAAAAGGAAGATGATCAGCGAGGCGAACATGATCGGCGCCATGTTCTGGGCGATGAACTCGATCATGGGCGCACCTCGCCGGCGAGCGCCTTGGCTTCTTCGGCGAGTGCTTTTGCCTCCAGCTCGGCCTGCTCATGCGCCGATATGAAGGGATTGGGATCGTCCATGTCGCCGCGCATGATGGCGATCTTCTTGATGATCTCGGAGATGCCCTGCAGCGCCAGCAGGAAGAAGCCGACAAGCAGGATCGCCTTGGCCGGCCAGACGATCAGGCCGCCGGCATTGGTCGACATTTCGCCGCTACGGAAGGACAGCGACACATAGGGCACGAAATAGATCACCATCAGGGTGACGAACGGCATCAGGAACAGAGTGTGGCCGAGCAGGTCGATCCAGTGCTGCACGCGGCGCGAGAACATGCCGTAGACGATGTCGATGCGAATATGGTCGTTCTGCTTGAGCGTGTAGGCGGCGGCCAGCATGAAGGCGGCGCCGAACAGGTACCATTGCAGTTCCAGCCAGGCATTGGATGAGATATCGAACACCTTGCGAATGACGGCGTTGCCGGCGCTGACCAGGATCGCCAGCAGGATCAGCCACGACACCCATCTGCCGATGAACTCATTCACACGGTCGATCGTTCTGGATAGAGCGAGCAGCCCTGCCATGCATTCCTCCCTCCACGCATCGGCCCGAAAATCAGTGTCGATTTTCGGAAAGCAAGATGCGTAATTCAAAATGTCGGAGGCGCGCCGGCTCCCCTAATTTTCCGTCGCGCCGCAGTGGCCCAACGGTATGCCGTGCGTGGCACGGCGGGTCAACACGGCAGTGACGCGGTCAACACGGTTGTGAGGCGGGGACGCCGATAATCCGCTGGCAAACGGGGAACAATGCAACCAAAGTCTGATAGGGTCAGGCGATCTTCTGCTGATCGCGGCCGGCACCGATCAGCACCAGCATGGCGACGAGGAACAGATACATCCAGGCATCGCGCCATTCGAGCGGGAAATAGCCGGCCCACAGCGATTCGGCCATGCCGAAGGCGGCGGCGCCAAGGGCGGCGCGCGGCGGCGAGAGGTAGCCGCCGACCGCCGTCACAAACAGGACCTTCAAGCCGTAGACCAGGCCGGTCCCGAAGCTGATGTTGCCGTAGTAGATGCCGGCAAGCACACCGGCGAGCGCGGCGCAGAAGCCGCCGAACAGCACTGCGTGGCGAAACACCGCGCGCACGTCGACGCCGCACATCGCCGCCGCCTTGGGGTCGTCGGAGACGGCGCGCCAGCGCCGGCCGAAGCTCGAGCGGGCAAAGGCCCAGGCAGCAAGGATGATGGCCGCCAGCACGGCGGCGCAGTCGAGCAATTGGATCAGCGTCAGCGTCGCCTTGAAGCCGTCGTGCTCGGCGAAGATCACCGGCACGGCCAGCATCGGCGGCAGCCAGAGATCGTGGGTGTCGGCGGCGATGCGGCTGGCCTCTGACAGGAACAGCAATATGCCCAGCGTCGTCACCACTATGGCGTTGGGCGAACGGTCGGCCAGCGGTTCGAAGACGCTGCGCGACAGGACATGGCTGATCAGCGCCGCGTAGAGGAAGGCCGCCAGCACGCCGAGCGCGACGGCGGCGTAGAGCGTCAGCCACAGCGCCTGATAGCCGAAGGCGGCGGTCAGGATCATGGCGTGGCCGCAAAAGGCGAACACGGCGCCATAGGCCAGGTTGGTGCGGTGCAGGATGCCGTTGGTCAGCACATAGCCGAAGGCGAGAAGCGCATAGAGCGCGCCCGAATGCAGCCCATTCAGAATCTGCTGGAAGAAATAGAGCATGCACAAACCTCGGAGCATGTCGCCCAAATGTGCTTGGCGGTTTTGGGTCGGCGGCATGCTCGAAACACAGGCCGCGGCAAGTCGCGACCTGTGCGGAAGGTTGCATTCGGAATCTAACTTGTCAAACGCGATTTATCGGTTAGATTTCTGGCATGACGGTATCCTGGACCCCGCACCGCTTCACCGGCGGCATTCTGGCGCTCGACACCGCGAACACCGTCGTGCTGCGCAACGACCCGGAAAAGACCTTCGACCGTTTCGACAATCCGGCGGAGATCGCGCGCTTCGCCGAGGCGGCGAGCGGTTTCCGCGCCAGCGAGCTTGGCGGCCGAAGGCTGGAGGCGCCGGCACCGGCGGCGATCGCGCCGGTGGTGCTGTCGATCCGCGAGACGACCGACCGCCTGTTCCGCAACGCCGTGGCCAAGGGCACTATCGCCACCAGCGACCTGCCCGGTTTCCTGGCAGCCTGCGCCGACGGCCTGGCGGAGGGCCGTACCGAAATCGGCGGGCCGGGCCGGCCGTTCGGCGATCCGGCGACGGCGATCGCCTTCGAGGCAGCGCTGGCCGTCTCGGCGCTGTCGCTGCTGCGCGGCGATACGGTGGCGAGGCTCAGGATATGTCCCAACTGCAGCTGGCTGTTCGTCGACCGCAGCCGCAATTCCAGCCGCCTCTGGTGCGACATGGCAGTGTGCGGCAACCGGCAGAAGGCAAACCGCTATTACCGCCGCCGCACGGCGGCCAGGGAGGCTACGAATGCTTAGGAAAAATTCGCGCTCGATGGTTCTCGGCGCCGCGCTGCTGGCGGTGGCGGCGCTTGGCGCCTGCCGTGATTCCGGCAAGGAGCAGCTGTTCGCCATTTCCGGCAAGCTGTTCGAGTTCAATTACCGGCTGGGCATCGCCACCTATGTCGTCACCCTCAATCCGCTCCGGCCGATGGGAGAAGGCCAGGTCGCGGTGGTCAGCTTCCAGAACCCGGCCGGGGGCGATCCGATCATCGTCAACCAGAAGATCTGGCCAAAGCTGCCGCATATAACGCTGACCAGCCCGCCACTCACCTGCGTGGTCAAGGACAAGCCCTACTCAATCTCGATCCGCATCGAGGACGCCAATGGCACGCTGCTGCAAAGCTTCGAGACGACGCTGACCTCGTCGATGGATCAGTCGGTGCTGCCCGACCGCCCGTTGGTGGTCGGCCCGGTCTACGAGCTCAACAAGGACATGGTCGGTCATGTCGACGGCAAGCTGCCGGACGAGCCGAAGCCCGACTGCTCGAAGGCTACCTGACGTTCAGGTCGCTGGAATTTTCGTGCCCGGCTGAACCGCCCTTAGTGCCGTCGCATGCGTCAACGGCCGCCGATTGGACTGTCTGTTGCGCGTCGTCTGGCACCTGCGATTTCGTTTGACCTCTCCGGCAAGGGGAGAAAGAGTGCGGCGTCCCACTCCGACGTAGGCTGCGCGATTCCGTGCGCCTCCGCGAAGGAAATGCCTGATGACGCTGCATGACGTCGCGCTCGACGACAAGTTCGACCTTGGCAAGGAGCGCATCTTCCTTTCCGGCGCGCAGGCCGTCATCCGCATGCTCCTTATGCAGCGCGAGCGCGACCGCAGCGCGGGCCTGAACACCGCCGGCTTCGTCTCCGGCTATCGCGGATCGCCGCTCGGCGGCCTCGACATGCAGCTGTGGAGAGCCAAGAAGCAGCTGGCGCAGTCCGACATCGTCTTCCAGCCCGGCCTCAACGAAGAGCTGGCCGCCACCGCCTGCTGGGGCACCCAGCAGGCCGAATTGCTCGGCGAAGGCACGCATGACGGCGTCTTTTCGGTCTGGTACGGCAAGGGGCCGGGGGTCGATCGCTCCGGCGACGTGTTCCGCCACGCCAATCTCGCCGGCTCGTCGAAGCATGGCGGCGTGCTAGCCCTGATGGGCGACGACCATATGGCCGAATCGTCGACCAACGCGCATGCTACCGAATTCCTGTTCGTCGACACCATGGTGCCGATCCTCAACCCGGCCGGCGTGCAGGAGATCATCGACTACGGGCTCTACGGCTTTGCCATGTCGCGCTTCGCCGGCACCTGGGCTGCGATCAAATGCGTCAAGGACAACATCGAATCGACCGCTTCCGTCGATGCCTCGCTCGAGCGGCTCAAGATCGTCGTGCCGCCCTTCGACATGCCGCCCGGCGGCCTCAATATCCGCCACGAGATCGACATGCTCGGCCAGGAGGAGCGGCTGCACGAGTACAAGCGCAACGCCGCATCCGCCTTCATCCACGCCAACGGGCTGAACCGCATCGTCTATTCGGGCGGACGCAACCCGAAGCTCGGCGTCATCACCATCGGCAAGAGCTACCTCGACGTGCGCCAGGCGCTGGAGGATATCGGCATCGACGAGGCGGCCGCCAACCGCATCGGCATCCGCCTGTTCAAGGTCGGCTGCCCCTGGCCGCTCGACCTGCAGCATGTCGCCGACTTCGCCCGCGGCCTCGACACCATCGTCGTCGTCGAGGAGAAGCGCTCGCTGATCGAGGTGCAGCTGCGCGAAAACCTCTACGGCACCGCCAGCCAGCCGGTCATCGTCGGCAAAAAGGACGAGCGCGGCGACTGGCTGTTCCCGGCCAAGGGCGCGCTCGACCCGAACGAGATCGCTATCGCGCTGGGAGAGCGGATCCTGCGCACCATCGGTCCGTCGGAGGAGATCGCGGCGCGGGTGGCGAAACTGCGCCAGTTCCAGGCCATGCTCGCCGATACCGTCGACATCGGCTCGCGCACGCCCTTCTTCTGCTCGGGCTGCCCGCACAATTCCTCGACCAAGGTACCGGACGGATCGCTGGCGGCGGCCGGCATCGGCTGCCATTTCATGGCGCTATGGATGGACCGCAACACGGTCGGCTTCACCGCCATGGGCGGCGAGGGCGCACAATGGGTCGGCCAGGCGCCGTTCTCGAAACGCGACCATATCTTCCAGAATCTCGGTGACGGCACCTACAATCACTCCGGGGCGCTGGCGATCCGCTTCGCGCTGTCGAGCGACGCCAACATCACCTACAAGATCCTCTACAACGATGCCGTGGCCATGACCGGCGGCCAGCCGCATGAAGGCGGATTGACCGTCGACATGATCGCCAGGCAGGTGCGGGCCGAAGGCGTCGAGCGCATCGCGATCGTCACCGACGAGCCGGACAAATACGCCGGCAAGGCCGACTTCCCGGCCGGCGCCACCATCCATCACCGCGACGACCTCGACCTCGTCCAGCGCGAATTGCGCGGGGTCAGCGGCATCTCCGTGCTCCTCTACGACCAGACCTGTGCCGCCGAGAAGCGCCGCCGGCGCAAGCGCGGCAGCTTTCCCGATCCGGACAAGCGCGTCTTCATCAACGAGCTGGTCTGCGAGGGCTGCGGCGATTGCGGGGTGCAATCCAACTGCGTGTCGATCCAGCCGGTCGAGACCGAATTCGGCCGCAAGCGCCGTATCGACCAGTCGAGCTGCAACAAGGATTTTTCCTGCGTCAACGGCTTCTGCCCGTCCTTCGTTACCGTGCACGGCGCCAAGATCAGGAAGGCCGAAGGCATCGCCGGCAGGACCGACCCGCTCGACGGCGTGCCCGCACCGGCCGAGTTTTCGCTCGGCGCGCAAGGCTGGGCCGGGATCATCGACGGCGTCGGCGGCACCGGCGTCGTCACCATCGGCGCGGTGCTCGGCATGGCGGCGCATCTCGAAGGCAAGGGCTGCGGCATGATCGACATGGCCGGCCTTGCCCAGAAGGGCGGCTCGGTGTTCACCCATGTGCGCATCGCGCGCACGCCGGACGAAATCCACGCCATCCGCGTTTCGGCCGGCAAATCCGACCTGGTGCTCGGCTGCGACCTCGTCGTATCCGGCGCGCAGAAGGTGCTGGCGGCAGTGCGCGAGAACCACACCATCTTCCTTGCCAACACCGCCGAGATCATGCCCGGCGAATTCACCCGTTCGGCCGATTTCTCGCTGCCCGTCGAGCGGCTGAAAAAGGCGATCCGCACTGCTGCCGGCGACGGCAAGGCGCATTTCTTCGATGCCACCCGGACCGCCACCCAATTGTTCGGCAATTCGCTCGGCGCCAACATGTTCATGCTCGGCTTCGCCTTCCAGCATGGCGGGCTGCCGCTGTCGGCCGAGGCGGTCGAGAAGGCTATTGAGCTGAATGGCGAGGCGGTTGCTATGAACGTCGCCGCGTTTCGCTGGGGCCGTCGCGCCGCGCATCAGCCGGATTTCGTGCGCGGCCTCGTTAGCCAGCCGGGCAAGGCGGCCATCGGGCCCGCCGAGACGCTGGACGAGATCATCGCCCGTCGTGTCATTTTCCTGACCGGCTACCAGAACGCAGCCTACGGCAAGCGCTATGCCGAGAGGCTCGCCACGCTGCGCTCTGCGGAGGCCAAGGCGGTGCCGGGCTCGACGGTGGTGACCGAAGCTGCCGCCCGCAACCTGTTCAAGCTGATGGCGATCAAGGACGAATACGAGGTGGCGCGCCTCTATACCGATGGTTCCTTCGCGGCCGAGCTGTCCAAGCAGTTCCAGAGCTACGAGAAATTGGAATTCCATCTGGCGCCGCCGATCCTCGGCCGGCGCGGCAATGACGGCAAACCGAAAAAGTCGAGCTTCGGGCCGTGGATGCTGAAAGGGTTGCGCTTGCTCTCGGCGCTGAAAGGCCTGCGCGGCACGGCTTTCGACCTCTTCAGCCTTACCGCCGAGCGGCGCAGGGAGCGGCAGCTTCTGGCGCAATACGAAGCCGATCTGGAGTTGATCGCGTCAGCACTTTCGCCTGGCGGGATCGAGGCGGCCGCAGCGCTTGCCTCGGTGCCGGCACTGATCCGCGGCTACGGCCATGTCCGGCAGGCCAGCGCCGAAAAGGCCGCCGGCGAGCGTTCGAGACTGGTAGAACGCCTTGTGAAAGCGACGGAAAGGCCCGAACTCCAGGCCGCCGAATGACCCGAGAAGCGCCCGAAAATCAGGCGTTTCAGCCCAGGCTAAAGGTTTTTTAATGGGACTATGGCAAGGCTGGGGCTCAATGGGCGCCAGTAATGGGCAGAACAAAAACCGATAACATCCCCGTGGATGTTTATATCCAGTTTGTGCGCTCGTTGTTCGACAACGCGCACATGCTGGTCATCGGCGCGAGCTGCCACGCCATCGTCAGCCTCATGGTCTACTGGCGCAACGGCCAGTCGGTTTTTCTCATCCTTGCCGCGGCGCTGCTTGGTATCGGCGTTTGGCGTTACTTCAGCCTGCGGCGCTTCCATCGCTCGGGCGGCGAGATCCGCGACGCCGCGGATGCGACGCGGTGGGAGCGCGAATATATACTGAAAGGCAGCCTGCAGGGGCTGCTGCTGGGGCTCTTTTGCTTCATTTCCATCTACGTCTACTCGGATTCCTATGCCGAGATCGGAGCGCTTGCCATAACGCTCGGCTCGCTGGTGACAGTCGTTGGCCGGAACTACGGCTCGCCGCGCATGGTCATGATCTTCGCGGTGACCTTCGTCGGACCGATCGCCGCAGCCCTCATCCTCAGGGTCGACATCCCCTATGTCGTGCTCGGGCTGCTAATCATCCCCTTCATGTTCATCATCAAGGGCAGCGCCGACCACGTCCGCAACGTGCTGTTCTCGGCCGTCGTCGGACACAAGCAGGCGCGGCAGCTGGCGCAGCGCTTCAACCGGGCCCTCAACACCATGTCGCATGGCCTGGTCATGCTTGGCCCCGACGGCAAGGTGGTGGTTGGCAACGCCGAAGCCGCCCATCTGATGTCGCTCAAATCGCCGGACCAACTGCTCGGGCGTTCGATCCATTCGCTGCTCATGCGCGGCGTTGCCGGCGGCATGCTGGCGCCGAAGGACTGCCGCTATGTCGAGGCACAGCTGACGCGCGCGCTGCGCGAGGGACGCGACCGCAAGGTTCTGGTGTCGTTCTCCAATGGCCAGCACTTCGAATTCTCGGCGCGCGAGGGCAGCCAGGACCTTGGCGTCATCACCTTCGAGGACGTCACCGCGCGTGTCGAGGCGGAGGAGAAGATCCGCTTCATGGCGCGCTACGACAACCTTACTGGCCTGCCTAACCGCGCCTATTTCCACGAGCTGGTCGGGGAACTGATGGCCTCCGGCGACCGGGATCGCCTGTGCGGCCTGGCGGTGGTCGACCTCGACGATTTCAAGAGCGTCAACGACACACTCGGCCATCCCGTCGGCGACGGCCTGATCTATGCCGTCGCGGAACGTCTGGCGGCCATCGCCGGGCAAGGCATCACCGTAAGCCGTTTCGGCGGTGACGAATTCATGATCTTCTTCGACCGCATAGAGGACGAAAGCCACCTGAGCGGCCTACTCGACCTGATCTTCGCCGACCTGCAGGGCGAGGTCGACGTCGCCGGTCATGGGCTGCGCATCCAGGCCAGCGCCGGCGCGGTGCTGTCCAAGGTCGAGGACACCGACGTCGACGCCATGATCGTCAAGGCCGACCTGGCGCTCTACAAGGCCAAGGAGCTCGGCAAGAACAACTGGCGGCTGTTCGAAGCATCGATGGACGCCGCCTTCCGTAACCGCCAGCTGATGAAGGCGGACCTGCGCAGCGCCGTGGAAAGCAAGGGGTTGCGCGTGGTCTATCAGCCGATCGTATCGATGAGCACTATGCGCATCGCCAGCTGCGAGGCCCTGTGCCGCTGGGACCATCCCGATCTCGGGCCGATTTCGCCCAGCATCTTCATCCCGCTGGCCGAGGAGATGGGCATCATCTCCGAGATCAGCACCTTCGTGCTGCAAGCGGCCTGCGCCGAATGCGCCAAATGGCCGGACCAGACCAGCGTCTCGGTCAACCTCTCCGCCAAGGATTTCCGTAACCACGACGTCATCCAGAAGGTCCGCGATGCGCTGGCCGCATCCGGGCTCGCGGCCGGCCGCCTCGAGATCGAGGTCACCGAGACCGCGCTGCTCGACGACAAGTCGCTGACGCGCCAGTACATCGAGGAGCTGAAGCAACTCGGCGTACGCATCGCGCTCGACGATTTCGGCACCGGCTATTCCAGCCTGAGTTATCTCCACAAGCTGCCGCTCGACAAGATCAAGATCGACCGTTCGTTCCTGATGGACGTCACCCAGAACCCGCGTTCGCTCGACCTCTTGAAGGGGGTCGTCGACCTGACCCGGATCCTCGGCCTTACCGTCACGGTCGAAGGCGTAGAGACCTTCGAGCAGCTCAAGATCCTGCTGCACTCGGTGAAGCCTGACCTGGTCCAGGGCTTCCTCTTCGGCGCCGCGCTGAGCGCGTCGGGCATTGAGACCATGTCCAACGTGACCTGGCCTTTCGCCGCCGAATTGCGGCCCGCCGCGAAGCTCGCCGCCACCTGAATATCCGTCAAAAAACCCCGTTTGCCCGCCCTTGGGGTTTAACCATTTGTTAACGTTAATTTAGAGTAAACGAAAAAGCTCGGAATTTCGCTTCTGGTTCCTTCACCTGTTCGCTATTGTCCTTTTGCGGTGGCACGAGGGCAAAAAAAGTGGAAGCTCAGTTAGTGGGTACGCCCCTGGCGGCGTCTAAAGCCAGGGGTCAGCATCGTCCCTCGGTGTTTTCAGATCACATCATGGAAGTTCTGGATCACATCGAATATCGCCTTTGCGACGGTGCCGAAGACCTTGAGGCGATCTATCGGCTTCGGTACAATTCCTACCTTCATGCAGGCATGGTGAAGTCCGATGCTTCCCGCATGGTGAAGGACAGGTTCGACGATCTTCCGAATTCCTATCGCTTTGGCGTGTTCTTCGATGGCGCACTCGTCAGCACCATCAGAATTCACTACGCCAACGCGAAGTATCCTGTCTCCCCCAGCACCGACGTGTTCGGCGATGTGCTGGCCCGGCGCCTGGCGGCCGGCGAAACCTTCGTCGATCCGAGCCGGTTCGCCGCCGATCTCGAGTGGTCGAGCAGCCTGCGCGTGCTGCCCTATGTGACGCTGAGGCTTGCGGTCGTTGCCTGCAGCCATTTCAAGCCGACCTTTTGCCTGACGGCCATCAAGGAAGAGCATTCCGCCTTCTATCATCGCATCTTCCGATCCGAGCAGGCGGTGCCTCCGCGGAACTATCCGGGACTTACCGTCCCCGTGCATCTGTTCCAGTCGAAGTGCTCCGACAACATGCAGGCGACGCTGGACCGCTTCCCGTTCTTCAATTCCACGACGTTCGAACAGCGCATGCTTTTCCAGCGCCCCAAGCGGGGCGAGTTGGCGCCGCTGACCATCCTGCCCACCGCCAAATACTTCGAAGCGGCCTGAGCCTCGCAGCTTTTTCTCGGCTGTTGCCGTACCGAAGCCGCGACATTTTGTTGGACGACATGCGTCGGCCGGAGCCTTCCGGGCGCGCCCGCGTTGTAAGGAGCGACAGGCACCGCCTGCAGATTGTATCGCCTGGAGCGGCGATCACCACTTTTGGAAAGGACCCCGACATGACCATTTCCGCGCTTACGCTGACCCCGTTGATCTCGCTGATCGCCGGCGTGCTGATCCTGGTCATGCCCAGGCTGCTGAACTACATCGTCGCGCTCTATCTGATCATCGCCGGCCTGCTCGGATTGTTCCCGCATCTCGCCGGCTGACGGGCCTGCCAAGCCGCCGCCTTCAACTTTCCTTTGAGGCTGTTGTGCCGGGCGATGCGGCAATAGCGCCATTGCTCTGCGTCCAGCTTTTCGCTATGTGCCTCCAAGATGTCTTCGAAGGGGTATTCCTATGGCTGATCACACGCCGACCGGTCCTGTCGAACTGGGCGCGAAGATGGACTATGCCGAGCATGACCGCACCTATGCGGGCTTCCTGGCGCTGGCCAAATACGGTTCGCTCTTTTGCCTCGCCGTGATGATTTCGATGGCTTTCGGCTTCTTCGTGGGCGGCTTCTTCTCGGCGGTCATCCTCTGGGCCGTGATCCTGGCCGCCGGCTTCTTCATTCTCCGGTAGACTTTCCAAACCCTTTGCCTCGGACGTCGCCGGAGGCCCCGGCCGGCGTCCCGCGCAGACAGGTTCCAGCCGAAAGGATCATGCGGTGGGGCAGACGGTTTTCATCCCTCGTGAGCTTGACGCGAACGAGCAGCGCGTTGCTGCCTCGCCGGACACGGTGAAGCGGCTGGCCGGCCTCGGCTTCGAGGTGGTGGTCGAAAAAGGCGCGGGCACCGGCTCGCGCATCCCCGACGAGGAATTCGCCAAGGCGGGCGCCGCGATCGGCAAGGCCGCCGATGCCTCGAAGGCCGATGTCGTGCTCAAGG
>NZ_RZOJ01000180.1:0-11168 GCF_003998845.1 Mesorhizobium sp. M4A.F.Ca.ET.022.05.2.1
GTCCCCATGTCCAGCGTCTTCGTCGCCGGCAGCAGTTTGCGCCCGCCAATATGGTCGTAGAGGAAAAGGCCGAGCCGGATCAGCCAGGCCGGCCGCAGGCCCTTGGCGTAAGGCAACACGAAACGCATCGGCCAGATTATGTGCGGCGCGTTCTTCCACAGAACCTCGCGCTCCATCAGCGCTTCGCGTACCAGGCGGAATTCGTAAAACTCAAGATAGCGCAAGCCGCCATGGATCAGCTTGGTCGAGCCGGACGAGGTGCCGCTGGCCAGATCGCTCATCTCGGCGAGAAAAACCGAGAAGCCGCGACCAACCGCGTCGCGGGCGATGCCGCAGCCGTTGATGCCGCCGCCAATGACAAAAATGTCATGGATCGGTGATGCGTCCAAGAAATCCTCCAGCGATTTCGCATTGCAGCATTTTTGGTCTTTTGCGAAACCGTTACGGAATTAATTCGAAATACGAACGAATGTCAAACGAAATATCACAGCGCCGTGAAAGCCACGTTAGCCGGCCCTAGCCGAGCGATGTTTCGATCAGCTGAACCTCTGCCTCCTCGCAGATCTTGCGCACCGAGGGGATGTCGCAACGATCGGTGATGAAGGTGTTGACCTGCGACAGATGGCCGATGCGAACCGGCGCGGTGCGTTCGAACTTGGTCTGGTCGGAAACCAGGATGACGTGCCTGGCGTTGGCGATAATGGCTTGCGCCACTTTCACCTCGCGAAAATCGAAATCGAGCAGCGCGCCATCATGGTCGATGGCCGAGGCGCCGATGACGGCGTAGTCGACCTTGAACTGGCGGATGAAGTCGACGGCGGCCTCGCCGACGACGCCGCCGTCGGAGCCACGCACGACGCCGCCGGCAATCACCACCTCGATCGAAGGATAGACACGCATCCTATTGGCAACATTGATATTATTGGTGATGACCATGAGGCCGTTGTGGTCCAGCAAGGCCTTGCTGACGGACTCGGTCGTGGTGCCGATGTTGATGAAGAGCGAGGCGTTGTCGGGGATCAGCCTGGCGGCGGCGCGGCCGATCGCCTCCTTCTCCTCGGCGGCGATCTTGCGGCGCGCCTCATACTCCATGTTCTCGATGCCGGAGGGGAACAGGGCGCCGCCATGGATGCGTGTGAGCAGGCGCTGGTCGCAGAGATCGTTGAGGTCCTTGCGGATGGTCTGCGGCGTCACGTTGAAATGCGTGGCCAGATCGTCCACCAGCACACGGCCATGATCCTGGGCCATCTGGACGATTTCAGCATGGCGCGGGGACAGAAACATCTAGTGCCTCCCGTTTTCGTTTTTCTTGTGTATATCCGAAAACGAAAGCAATGAAAAGGCAGATGCCGACTAATGAAAATCATATGATCGCAAAACCGGCGCAGCTCGATAGGGGACTTGCCTCAAGTAAGGCAGCGTGCGATTTCGGTGATGACAGCAAATGCCGCGTCGATATCGTCCGCCGTCGCCTCGAACTGGCCGGCCTGGAAGCGGATCGCGACCCGACCATCCACTTTGGTCTGGGTCAGGTAGATGCGGCCATCGTCGTTGATGGCATTGACCAGTCGAAGGTTGTGTTCATCTGAATCGGCGCCCGCCCCTCCCTTATGCCGAAACGAAAATAGCGACAGCATCGGCTCGGTAACGATGTCGAAATCCGCCTCGCCTGCCAGGCGCCTGGCGAGGCCTTCGCTCCAGGCGACGTGGTTACGGATCATGGCGCGCAGGCCTTCCAACCCATGCGCCCGCAACAGGAACCAGAGTTTGAGCGCCCGGAACCGCCGACCGAGCGGCACCGACCATTCGGAATAGTTGATGATACCGTCATGACCATGGGTCTTGAGATAGTCCGGCTTGATGGCCAGCGTACGCACCAGATCTTCGGGCTGGCGGATGAACTGGATCGAGCAGTCGAACTGCGCGCCCAGCCATTTGTGCGGATTGAAGACGATCGAATCGGCGCCTTCGACGCCGGCCCAGAAATGCCGATACTCCGGGCAGATCATCGCCGATCCGGCCCAGGCGGCGTCGACATGCAGATAGAGGCCGTGCCGTTTGGCGACAGCAGCCGCGGCGGCGATGTCGTCGGTGCCGCCGGTGCTGGTGCCGCCGACGCAAGCGATGATACCCGCCGGCCGCATACCGGCGTTGCGGTCGGAGACGATCGCGGCTTCGAGCGCCGCGGTGTCCATGGCACGGAAACGGCCGGCGACCGGAATGCGGATGAGGTTCTCCTCGCCGATGCCGGCGACCCAGATGGCGCGATCGATCGAGGTGTGAACCTGGTCGGAGGAATAGACGCGAAGCCTCGCCTGCCCTGTCAGCCCTTCCTTGTTCCCCTGCCAGTCGAGCGCCCGCTCGCGCATGGTCAGCACCGCGGCCAGCGTTGCCGACGAAGCCGAATCCTGGATGACGCCGGAAAAGCCATCGGGCAGGCCGAGCGCCTGGCGCATCCAGTCGACGGTACGGGTCTCCAACTCGGTCGCCGCCGGCGAGGTCTGCCACAGCATGCACTGCGCCGCCATCGCCGAAGCCAGATACTCGGCAACCACCGAGACTGGGGCGGCATTGGCCGGGAAATAGGCGAAGAAGCGCGGGTGCTGCCAATGCGTCATGCCGGGCACGATCTTTTCCTCGAAATCGGCAAAGATCCTGTCCATCGGTTCCGCGGTTTCCGGCGGCGAGACCTCGATGGCATGGAAAACCTCGCCAGGGGCAAGCGCTGGGCGCACCGGCCGTTCGCGCAAGGTGTCGCGGTAGTCGACACCCCAGTCGGCGGCACGCCTAGACCAAGTGCGGAATTCGTTATTGTCCATGTTTCCTCCCAGTAGCCGGCCGCCGCGCCGGCAAATGCAACCGCTCGGGTGTTGATTAACATGTTAAATATATGAAATGATTCGGCGAGGTCGCGCCGCCCTACCCCGGAAAATCCGGCAGGCTGGCGAAAGCCGTCTTCAGCGCGTTCGACCAGCCGTCCGAGATGGTGCGGTAATAGTGATCGTCCTGGCCGATGCGCTTCTTGAGGCTGACCTTGAAGGCGTCCTTCTCGTAGAACAGCAGGTCGAGCGGCAGGCCGACCGACAGGTTCGACTTCAGCGTCGAATCGAAGGACACCAAAAGCAGCTTCACCGTCTCGGCCAGGCTCATCGTGCGTTCATAGGCGCGGATGATGATCGGCTTGCCGTATTTGGTCTCGCCGATCTGGAAGAACGGCGTGTCGTCGGTCGATTCGATGAAATTGCCCTCGGGATAGATCATGAACAGCCGCGGCGGGCTGCCCTTGATCTGGCCGCCGAGGATGAAGGAGGCGTTGAAGTAGGAATCGGCCTTGTCGCCTGCGGGCGAGGAATGAGCGATGACCTCCTTGACCGTATCGCCTACCAGCCGCACCGTCTGGTACATGGACGGCGTCTCGAGCAGCGTCGCATGGCGATCCGCCACTGCCTTGGTGCGCTCGTCGAGCAGGCTGACCACGGCCTGCGTGGTCGCCAGATTGCCGGCCGACATCAGCACAATGACGCGCTCGCCGGGCTCCTCCCAGACATGCATCTTCTTGAAGGTCGAGATCGAATCCATGCCGGCGTTGGTGCGCGTGTCCGACATGAACACGAGCCCGCGATCGATCTTCAGGCCGACGCAATAGGTCATGGGTACTCTTTAGCAGCGATTCCGCTGGAATTACTGCTCTACCGTGACAGTCACCGCAAGCTGTTCCTGCGCCTGTCCCAGCCTAATCCCCGATACCGGTGAGGCGTCGCGGTAGTCGCGCCCGGTCGCCACGCGCACATAGCGCTCGTCGGGGGAGATTCCGTTGGCGGCATCGAAAGCAACCCAGCCGAGGCCTTGGACATGCGCCTCGGCCCAGGCGTGGCTCGCCGCCTGCTGGACCGCCGCATCCATCATCAGATAGCCGCTGACATAGCGGGCCGGAAAGCCCATGGCGCGCGCCGCGGCAGCGAAGATATGGCTGTGGTCCTGACAGACGCCGGTTCTAAGCGCCAGTGCCTCTTCGGCCGGCGTCATCACAGTGGTGGCGCCAGGCTTGTAGGCGACACGCTCACCGATCGTGCCCATCAGCCGATGAAGCCGCTCGATATCCGTGCCCTTGCCCGCCGAGGCGGCAAGCTCGCGAATGCCTTCGCCGGCGGCGGTCAGCGGCGTCTCCTGCGCGAACAGCCAGAGCGGCGCAAAACCCTGGTGTTGACCGGATACGCCCGTGGTGTCGCGCGTCACCACCTCGCCCGAAGCTTCAATGGCGATGGCGTGAGGCTCGCCTTCGACGCTCAAAAGCCGGGTGTCGTTGCCGAAATGGTCGGTGAAGCGTACCTCCTCGCGCGCGCCATCGATCTTCAAAGCCCAGGACTGAACGGTCTGTGTGTGGCCGCTGACTGGCAGCAGCCGCAGCCGCTGCAAGAGATACTGCACCGGCGCATCGTAGCGGTAGTCTGTCCGATGGGTGATCTTGAGCCGCATGGCGTCAGTTTCCGGTTGCGAGCCTGATGCTCAATAGAACTTGTAATCCAGCGCGATCTCGTCGCCGAGCCTGGTGTTGTCGCGGATGAAATTGGCCAGGAACTCGTGCAGGCCGGCGTCGAATATGTCCTTGATTGAGCCCGCCCTCAGCATTGCCTGCGTCTTTTCGGCCGTGGCGTGACAGGCATGGCGCTCGCCATAGTCGTCGCCCAGGAATTTCAGGTGTTCGGCGAGGAAGCGGTAGCAGAAGGTCAGTGAACGCGGCATGCGCACGTTGAGGATCAGGTAGTCGGCGATGTTGGTCGGCTTGTAGTCGGCGTCGTAGACCCAGCGGTAGGAGCGATGCGCCGACACCGAGCGCAGGATCGATTCCCACTGATAGTTGTCGAGCGTTGAGCCGACCCAGGAGATCGACGGCAGCAGCACGTAGTATTTGACGTCGAGGATGCGGGCCGTGTTGTCGGCGCGCTCGACATAGGTGCCGAGCTGAGAGAAATCGAAGATCTCGTTGCGCAGCATGGTGCCGTAGAACGAACCGCGGATCAGCGCTGTCTCGCGCTTGATGGCGTCGAGCACGTTCGGCAGGTCGCGCTCGTCGATGGGCCTGGCCAGCATGCGCTTCAGCGACATCCAGGCCTCGTTGATGCTTTCCCAGGTCTCGCGCGTCAGCGCAGTGCGCACCATGCGGGCATTGTTGCGGGCGGTCTCGATCGAGGACATGGTGCTCGACGGGTTCGAGGTGTCGCGCAGCAGGAAGTCGGAAACGTTGGCAGCGGTATAGTCCTGGTACTTCTGGCTGAAGGCGATGTCGGAGCCCGCGCTCAGCAGCACCGAGTTCCACTCCTCGGACGCATTCTGCGTACGGGTGAGCGCCATGCGCAGGCCGGCATCGACAAGGCGGGCCATGTTTTCGGCCCGCTCAATGTAGCGGTTCATCCAGTAGAGCCCGTTGGCGGTACGGCCCAAAAGCATATCAATTTGCCCCGATGTCGAGCGAATAGCGAATAGCGAGTAGCGAGTAGGGAAGAATGCGTCTCATGATTGCTGCGTCCCCCTGCCCAGCTCAATCATCCAGCACCCACGTATCCTTGGTACCGCCGCCCTGCGAGGAATTGACCACCAGAGAGCCCTCTTTGAGGGCCACGCGCGTCAAGCCGCCGGGCACGATCTGGATGCGGTCGGAGACCAGCACATAGGGCCTGAGGTCGACATGGCGGGGCGACAAGCCCTTCTCGGTCAGGATCGGGCAGGTCGACAGCGCCAGCGTCGGCTGGGCAATGTAGTTCGATGGCTTTGCCGCGAGCTTCTTGGCAAAGTCCTGGCACTCCTTCTTGGTCGCCGCAGGCCCGACCAGCATGCCGTAGCCGCCGGAGCCGTGCACTTCCTTGATGACCAGCTCGCTGATGTGCTCTAGCACATATTTCAGGCTGTCCCCCTCGGAGCAGCGCCAGGTCGGGATGTTGCCGAGGATCGCCTTGCGGCCGGTGTAGAACTCGACGATCTCGGGCATGTAGGAATAGATTGCCTTGTCGTCGGCGATGCCGGTTCCCGGCGCATTGGCGATGGTGATGTTGCCGGCGCGGTAGACGTCCATGATGCCGGGCACGCCAAGTGCCGAGTCCGGGCGGAAGGTGAGAGGATCGAGGAAAGAATCGTCCACGCGCCGGTAGAGCACGTCGATCTGCTTGTAACCTTCCGTCGTGCGCATCGCGACATGGCCGTCGACGACGCGCAGGTCCTGGCCCTCGACCAGCTGCACGCCCATCTGGTCGGCGAGGAAGGCATGCTCGAAATAGGCGGAGTTGTAGCTGCCCGGCGTCAGCACGGCGATGGTCGGCGCATCCTTGGTGCCCTTTGGCCGCACCGCGGCCAGCGACTGGCGTAAGAGCTGCGGATAGTTTTCGACCGGCCGCACTTTGATCTGCTGGAACAGCTCGGGGAAGAGCTGCATCATCGTCTCGCGGTTCTCCAGCATGTAGGAGACGCCGGAGGGCGTGCGGGCATTGTCCTCCAGAACGTAGAACTCGTTTTCCGAGATGCGCACGATGTCGACGCCGATGATGTGGGTATAGACGCCGGCCGGCGGCCTGACCCCGATCATTTCCGGCAGGAAGGCCTCGTTCTTGGCGACCAGTTCCCTGGGCACGCGGCCGGCGCGCAGGATTTCCTGACGGTGGTAGATGTCGTCGAGGAACGCGTTCAGCGCCTGGACGCGCTGCTCGATGCCTTGCGTCAGGCGGCGCCATTCATTGCCGGAGATGATGCGCGGGACGATGTCGAAGGGGATCAGCCGTTCTGAGGCTTCCTGCTCGCCATAGACGGCAAAGGTGATGCCGGTCTTGCGGAAGACGCGCTCGGCGTCCTGCATTTTCTGGGTAAGCCTGGCCGGGTCTTGCTCCTTCAGCCAGCGATCATAAGCCGAATATGGTCTTCTCAGTCCGGAAACTTCCGGAAGCATTTCATCAAACGCTGCCAATCGCGTACTCCCCTGTGACACCATTTCACTGGCGTCGTCGGAGAAAATCAAGCGCAATCGGTGATTTGATGGATGCCGGCGGTCGTTATGTCAGGACTGCTTAAGATTGAGGCAGGGCCGACGGGGCTGGGTCAGGCTTTGCCTCGCGCCCGGGCAAACGACAAAGGGCGACTCAGAAGGCGCGGAAAGTGACGATGGTGAAGGTGTCCTTGATGCCGGGCAGAATCTGCACCTTCTCGTTGATGAAGTGGCCGACGTCCTGCTCATCCTCGACATAGAATTTGGCGAGCAGGTCGTAATTGCCGGCGGTCGAGTAGATTTCCGAGGCGATCTCGGCATCGGCAAGCGCGCCGGCAACCTCATAGGCCTTGCCCAGATCGCACTTAATCTGCACGAAAAATGCCTTCATTGCCGGTCCTGCCTAGCCTCTGCGCGAATAAGCGGCCCTTTTGGCAGAGTGGCGCCCAGCTTTCAAGCACCAGCCGAAAGGCGCCGAGCAACGAGCACCAAGCATGGCGGCATCGCCGAATCGCGGCGCCTGCGATTTGCTGAAACCACCAAGCGGCGCCATGCGTATGTTAGGATGCATCTTCGGACTGCGATTTCCCCTGGGGACAATGGAGGCAGGCATGCGCCGCTCGTTATTCGCATTCGCAATCATTCCATTCCTTTTCCTGTCCTCGGCGCTTGCAGGCGACGCCGAGGTCAAGGCGGCGCAGACGGTCATCGACAGCCAGTTGAAAGCCTTCATCGCAAATGACGGCGTCAGGGCCTACAGTTTCGCCGCGCCGAATGTGAAACGCGTCTTCCCGACGGTCGACATGTTCATGAACATGGTGACCAACGGCTACGCGCCGGTGCGCAAGCCGCAGAGCTATGCCTTCGGCAAGGTCGAGCAGACCGGTCCGACCTCGATTATCCAGCAGGTGATGATCGTCGGGCCTGATGGCAAGGATTACGAGGCGGTGTATACGCTGGAGCAGCAGCCCGACGGTAGCTTCCAGATCACCGGCTGCAGCCTGCGGGCCTCGACGTCGCTCAGCACCTGAGCCGGTCAGAGCACCGGAATATCACCCCGCGCCCAGCCTTCGGAGATCTCTGCGGCACGTGCTTCGAAGGCCTGCGCTTCGATCGCGGCGCGGATGTCCTGCATCAATTTCTGATAGTAGGAAAGATTGTTCCAGGTGAGCAGCATCGCGCCAAGCGACTCCTGCGAACGCACCAGATGATGCAGGTAGGCGCGCGAATAGTCGCGTGCGGCCGGGCAGTCGCTCTCCTCGTCCAGCGGCCGCGGATCGTCGGCATGGCGGGCATTGCGCAGGTTGACCTTGCCGCGGCGCGTATAGGCGAGGCCATGGCGGCCGGCGCGGGTCGGCATCACGCAATCGAACATGTCGATGCCGCGCGCCACCGATTTCAAGATGTCGTCCGGCGTGCCGACGCCCATCAGGTAGCGCGGCCGGTCGGCAGGCAGTTCCGGACAGGTGATGTCGAGCATGTCCAGCATCACCGCCTGCGGCTCGCCGACGGCCAGCCCGCCGACGGCGTAGCCTTTCAGGTCCATGGCCTTCAGCGCCTGCGCGGAGCGCACGCGCATGGCCGCGCTGTCGCCGCCCTGGACGATGCCGAACATCGCCTTGCCCGGCTGGTCGCCGAAGGCCGCCTTGCAGCGCTCGGCCCATCGCAGCGACAATTCCATCGCGCGCTCGATCTCCTTCGGCTTGGCCGGAAGTGCCGTGCATTCGTCGAGCTGCATCTGGATGTCTGAATCGAGCAGGCCCTGGATTTCGATCGACCGCTCCGGCGACATTTCGTAGGGCGCGCCGTCTATATGCGAGCGGAAGGTGACGCCCTTTTCCGAGAGTTTTCTCAGCTTCGACAGCGACATCACCTGGAAGCCGCCGCTGTCGGTGAGGATCGGTTGCGGCCAGCGGGCGAATTCATGCAGGCCGCCGAGCTTCGCCACGCGCTCGGCGCCCGGCCGCAGCATCAGATGATAGGTGTTGCCGAGGATGATGTCGGCGCCGACGCCGCGCACCTGGTCCATGTACATGGCCTTCACGGTGCCACCGGTGCCGACCGGCATGAAGGCCGGCGTCCGGATCTCGCCGCGCGGCATCGAAATCACGCCGCGCCGCGCCCTGCCGTCGGTGGCAAGCAGCTTGAAGGTGAAAGCCTCAGCCATGGAAGTCCTTGTCGTGCACAGGCGCGCCGGGTGCCTGCTCGTCGAGCGACTGCCGGTAGCGGATGCAGCCGCGCATGAATTTTTCCCAGGGCGGCACCGCGATGGCAGGTTCGGTCTTTTCCGGCAGCAGGGCCCAGAGGTCGGGGTGATGCCAGCAGAGATCGTGGCCGGTGGAGTCGCGATGGGTGCGAATGCCGGCGCGCAGTTTCTTCACCTCCGCGACCAGAGCGTCGCGGTCCATGTGTTCCAGATCATCGTCCATCGCTCGTCTCCGCTCGGTAAAGCAAGCTGGCGTCTCCGTAGGAGTAGAACCTGTAGCCGCTGTCGATGGCATGCGCATAGGCCGCGCGCATCGTCTCCAGCCCGCTGAAGGCCGAGACCAGCATGAACAGCGTCGAGCGCGGCAGATGGAAATTGGTCATCAGGAGATCGGCCGTCCGGAAACGGTAGCCGGGCGTGATGAAGATATCGGTCGGACCCGACCAGGCGGCGAGCCTGCCGTCCGGCGTGGCCGCACTTTCCAGCAGGCGCAGCGACGTCGTGCCGACGGCAATGATCCGCGCTCCGCGCGCCTTGGCCTCGTTGAGTGCTTGAGCGGTCTCGGCGCTGACCGAGCCGGTTTCGGCATGCATCTTGTGGTCAGCGGTGTCGTCCGCCTTGACCGGCAGGAAGGTGCCTGCGCCGACATGCAGGGTGACGAAGCGGCGCTCGATGCCTTTCGCGTCCAATGCGGAGAACAGCTCTGGCGTGAAATGCAGCCCGGCGGTGGGCGCGGCGACGGCGCCCTCCTCCCTGGCATAGATGGTCTGGTAGTCCCTGCGGTCGCGCTCGTCGTCATCGCGCTTGGAGGCGATGTATGGCGGCAGCGGGATGTGGCCGACCGCATGCAGCGCCTCGTCGAGAAACGGACCGGACAGATCGAAGCCAAGCAGCACCTCGCCCGCCTCGCCCTTCTCGATCACCGTGGCGTCGAGCCGGCCGAGAAAGCAGGAATTGGCGTCATGGCCGAAATGGATGCGATCGCCCGCGGCGATGCGCTTGCCTGGCCGCATGAAGGCCTGCCAGCGGTCGGGCGCCACCCGCATGTGCAGCGTTGCCTCGACCTGCGCCTGTGCCTCGCCGCGCTTGCGGATGCCCTTGAGCTGCGCTGGAATGACCTTGGTGTCGTTGAAGACGAGGACGTCGCCTTCCTTGAGCAGCGACGGCAGGTCGCTCACCGCGCGGTCGGCCAGCCCCGCGCCGCCCGGTCTGACGACCAGCATCCTGGCGCTGTCGCGCGGCTCGGCCGGACGCAATGCAATGCGGTCTTCCGGCAGGTCGAAATCGAAGAGGTCGACGCGCATCAATAGAGCCGGATGAGCAGCGCTCCGGCGAGCAGCAACACGGCGCCGGCAATGCGGCCGGGCGAGATCTCGCGCACCGCCACGCCCAGGAAGCCGGCGCGGTCGATGAGCATGCCGGCCAGCAGTTGGCCTGCGACCAGGAACGCCATCAGCGCGGCGGCGCCGATACGTGGCGTCAAAATCGTCGAGAGCGTGACGTAGAAGCCGCCGAGCATGCCGCCGGCGATGAACAGCCATGGCGGGGGCGCTTTCCAGTCTAGCGAAATGCCCTGCAGCTTCACCACCACGAGAGCGATGATGCCGAGCACGACCGCGCCCGACAGGAACGAGAACGCAGCCGCGGCGACCGGGAGGCCCAGGCCGCGCGCCAGCTGCGAATTGATGGGCGCCTGAACGGCGATAAAGGCGCCGGACAGGATGCCAAGCAGGGACCAGACGGCGCCCATCATCGTGGTTTCACACCTTACTTGACGTCGGCCGCGACCTTGAGCGACACGATCTTGTCGGGATCCTGCACCGGCTCGCCGCGCTTGATCTTGTCGACATTTTCCATGCCTTCGATCACCTGGCCCCAGACCGTGTACTGGCGGTTGAGGAAGGCGGCATCGTCGAAGCAGATGAAGAACTGCGAGTTGGCCGAATTCGGGTTCTGGGCGCGCGCCATCGAGCAGGTGCCGCGACCGTGGTT
>NZ_RZOJ01000181.1:0-11099 GCF_003998845.1 Mesorhizobium sp. M4A.F.Ca.ET.022.05.2.1
GGGTGAAGGTTTCGCGCTGGTGGGCGATGGAAATCGCCGCCACGCGCGAGCCGCCGACCTTGCCGGCGACCTGCTTCAGCGCGGCAAGCAGCGCCGTCCACCAGTGCTCGGCGTCCTGTTCGAAATGGCCGGGCGCCGGGTTTGACAGCGGGTAGGTTTCGCGCGCCTGGAACAGTTCCGCCCCGTTCCGCGCGAAAGCCATCGCCTTCACGGCCGTCGTCGAGGCGTCGATCCCGATTACGACATCGTCCATCAGGCGGGGATCCGAAAATATCAGGCGGCGTTGGTGACGAACCGTCCGTCCGACTGGTCGAGACGACGGCGGATCTGGGTTATCACCATCGAATCGTCGGGTACACAGTTTTCATAGGTGAGGAAGTCGCCGGCCTTCACCGGCTTCACCACCTTGGCGCGTTCGGCCAGCCCGAGCGGCAGTGCGCCCCTAGCACGCGCGTCCTCCCATGTCATGGCGAAGCCGCGATAGTCGTTCTCGCCGATCATGCCGAGCGACTGGCCGGCGCCGAGGTTGCTCTTGGCGACCGCCACGGCTTCCGCCACCGGATGGTCGAGCGGCTCCATGTCGGCGCGCTTGTAGACCACGGCGCGCGCCGCCGAGAGCGGCACTTCCAGGCTGGTCAGATGATAGGGGCGGAAGATCGTGAAATAGGGGCCCTTGCCGACCTTGAGGTCGATCATGCGCTCCAGCACGCGCGGATGCTTCGTCTCGATGATGCAGAAGACGCCGGGCGCCACGCCCTTGCCGATCGAATAGTCGACCACGCCCTTGCGGTGCAGCACGCCGCCGTCCTCGCGCGGGCAGAGCACGCCTGCCAGTTCCTCGAGTGTCGCCGTCGGGCCGTGCATGCCCGGCACGTCCGGCACCAGGCCGGTGGCGTTGGCGATCGCCACCATCTCGATCGCCGTCTTCGAGCCGTCGACGAACTCGACCAGCATGCGCGCGTTCATGTTGCGCTCGCTGGCCTCCTTCTCGTAGTCGGCCGGCATGGCGTCGATCTTCAGCGGATTGTTCTTGCCCTTGCCGGCGGCGACTATTGTGAAGCCGAGGCTCTTGGCGAAGCCGATGATCTCCAGCGTGCAGGCGGGCTCGTCGCCGGCGGCGCCGGTGTAGACCACGCCTGCCTTGCGCGCCTCATCCTTGAGGAAGCGGCCGATGGTGATGTCGGCCTCGACATTGAGCATGACGATGTGCTTGCCGTTCTTCATCACTTCGAGGGCGAACAGCGTGCCGATGTTGGGGTTGCCGGTGGCGTCGATGATGACGTCGATGCGGCCGGCGGCGGCAAGCGCATGCAAATCCTCGGTGACGGCGATCTTGCCGGCCTCGATGGCGCGGTCGATGGCCGCGGCGTTGGGCGCCTGGACGATGTCAGCGCGGTCATGGCCGGCAAGCAGAGCGGCGTCGATCGCCGCCTGCGGCCGGACCTCGGAAATGGCGCCTATGCGCATGCCCGGCATCAGCGCGACCTGGACGACGATGTCCGTCCCCATCTGCCCGGCGCCGGCCAGGCCGATGGTGATCGGCCCGTGCTTTTCAGCGCGCTGCAGGAGCTCCGCTGCGAATTGCGGATGGGACATGTCGTTTCCTCCGGTCCTTGGCGCGCCGCTGCGCCGAAATGATCATTTTGAACATTCCTATTTCTATTTGAAAAATATTTCAACCGACATTTCGGCGTTGCCGGGCGGAATCAATTCGCTGTCCGACGGGTCCTCGCCCCCTGTCCTTGAGGGCATCTCCCCACAAGGGGAGGAGATCAGCCGTCACTGCGGTCTTCGCTAATGGGGAGATGTCAGGCAGGACAGAGGGGGGCGCGAAAGATCGAGGCGGTGATTGTTTCACACCGCTACGTTGCTTCGCCCGCGAATGATGACGCAAGATTCGCCGCTCAGAAATACCCGTCGGACGCCGCTGTAGCCTCTTTCGGGATTTCGACGCCGTCGACCAGGATCTTGTCGACCAGTTCGTGGTGGAAGCAGACCAGCCCCTTGATGCGTTCGGCCTCGTGCACCGGCTCGGGATAGTACCAGACGAGGTTCTCGTGCCGCCTGGTGCTGGTCGTCACATGGTAATAGTTGGAGATGCCCTTGTAGGGGCAGCGCGAGATGTAGCGGCTGGGCGCAAACATATCGAGCCTGGTGTCCGAGATCGGCAGATAGGTTAATCGGCCACCTGCTCACCGTCGAGGATGATGCGGGTGCGGTCGTTGATCGACTGCACCCCGGTCCACAAGGGCAGGCAGGCTTGCTCGGCGCCTGCGATGTCGAAGGCGTCGCGGCCAACGAGGCGTGGCGCAAGCACATCGTTGACGACGGCGGCCGCCGCCAGGCGTCGGCGCCTCGCCGAGGCCGACGAGACCATCCTCGGTCTCGACCTCGACGATGGTCGGCGAGAAGCCGTCGAGCTCGCCGAATACCCACTGATAGGGCGCTTCCAGCCGCAGGTTGATAGGCGTTGCCGATATGCGGCGGATATTCATCTTCAGCCGCCGATCTCGAAGAACGGTTTGCCGAGCAGATCCGGCACCACGTCGATGCCGAGGCCGGGCCCGTCGGGAATGCCCATGCGGCTTCCCGTGACCGGCGGCTTGTTCGAGGCGGTGCGCACCGTCACCCATTCGTGGAAGGCGATTGCGTGCAGGCGGCGCTCTTCCGGCGTCGACAGCGACAGATGCGCCATCGCAGCCGTATCGATCTCGGCGCCGCCGGTGTCCTCGACCGTGATCATGAAGCCAAGGTCGACGGCAACGTCGCGGATCTGACGCGTCCTGGTGACGCCGCCCAGTCGCGAGATCTTCAGCGTCAGCCCGTCGGCGGCACCCCTGCGGTGAATTTCCAGCATCTCCTCCAGCGAGGTGACGGATTCGTCCAGCACCATCGGCTTGTCGAGCATGCGGCGCACCGACATGTTCTCGTCGAGCGTCGTGCAGGGCTGCTCGAACGTGTAGTCGATGCCACGCGTGGCGTCGGCGAACTGGCGCGCCTGATAAGGCGTCCAGCCGGCGTTGGCGTCGCAGAAAATGACCGTGCCCTTCGGCACGGCGGCAGCGACCACCGTCACGCGCTCGATATCGTCGCGGACATTGCCGCCCACCTTGACCTGCAGCCGGTGGTAGCCCTCGGCGACGATGCGCCTGGCAAGCGCGGCCATTTGATCGAGCGTACCGTGCGTGACGACCCTGTAGAGTTCCGCCGTCTCGCTCTCGCGGCCGCCGAGCATGGTCACCAGCGGCACATCGGCGGCGCGCGCCGCGAGGTCCCAGCAGGCCATGTCGAGCGCCGACTTGATGTAGGGGTGGCCCTTGAACACCGTGTCCATCAGCCGGCCGATGCCGGCAAGGCCGCGCGGATCCTGGCCGATGAGATGAGGTGCGATTTCCGGCACGCCGGCGCGGGTGCCGGCCGGGAACGCGGCCGAGTAGAAATTGCCGAGCGGCGCCATCTCGCCCCAGCCGGTCACGCCGTTGTCGGACGTGATGGCGACGATCACCGCGTCGAAGCAATCGGCGACGCGCCCCTTCGACATGCGGTAGGGCCCGTCCACGAAGGGCTGCACGACATGGTAGGCTTTGATACTCTTGATCTTCACGTTGTCGTCCGTTGTCTGCGGGATTGGTCAGGCGCCCTTCGATGCGCGCTTTTCGAGGCCGCGCGCATAGGCGAGAAGCTCCTCGAAATCGAGGTCGATATGTTCGCGCGCATGGCGTTGGGCGGCGCGCATGTCGTTGCCTTTGAGCAGGCGCACATAGGTGTCATGCACATCCTCGGCGGGTACCGGCTCGGCGCGGGCCTGCTGGTGGAGGGCGAAATACATCTGCAGCCGGCTGGTCAGGCGCTGCCAGGTCTCGAGCAGTACGGAATTGTCGGCCCATTCGTAGATGAGGCCATGCAATTGCAGCGCAGTCTCGATCTGGCGCGTGGTGTCGAGCGCCCGCGTCGCCTGCTTCACTGCTTCGTGGCGGCGGTCGAGTTCGTGGAAGAAGCGCTGGTCGCGCAGCGGCCAGGTGCATTCGATGGCGAATTCGTCGAGCACCTTGTTGAGCGAATAGGCGTCGATGATGTCCTTGGCGGTGACATCGATGACGAAGGTGCCGGCGTAAGGAATGCTGTTCAGGATGCCTTCCTGGACCAATTCGCGCATCGCTTCGCGCAACGGCGCGCGGCTCACCCGCATCTGTTCGGAGATCCTGAGCTCGTTGAGCTTCTGTCCTGGTTCCAACTGGCCGGTCAGGATGGCGCGTCTGAGCAGCGCGACGATCTCTGCCCTCCGCGTCGTATCCGCGATCGGACTGAAATCCAGCTTCGCCATGCGCCTACTCCGGATGAGGGATTGCAAGACAAGCAGATTGTCGACAATCCAACAAGAGGGCAATTTACGAATTCCGGAATTTTGTCGATGGCTCAAGCCGCCCGGCCGTAGAAGCTGATCCGCTCTTCCTCGCTGAACATTGCGCCGGGCCGCTCGTAGTAGAGAACACCGCGATCATGCGCTGGCGCTCGCCCTCGACCGTGGTGACGCGGTGCGCGGTGTAACCCGAGCTGGGCGGAATGGTTCGGCGCCTCCGGCGGCAATCGCGCGCCGGATCCCTCGCATGGCCGCCGCGTCGGCCTGTCCAGCCTGGCGGTATCCTCCGCGAGGCTGGGGCTGGGAATTGCGCTTGGCCAGAAGATCATGGCCAGCGCCGATCTCGAAGCGGGTCGCCTGATCGCGCTATCGCCCGTCTCGGTGCGCCTCGGCCAGCCCTATTGCGCCTTCATGCTGCCGGCAAAAGGCCGAGCGCGCCGACATTGCCGGGCTGGTGGAACTTCTCAACAAAACGGCACCCTCGACGTGGGAGTCGAGGGCGCCGCGGGACCGGGACTGATGGGGGTTATCAGCTGGCCGGTTTCTGTTGCGGCAGCGGCGAGACCGGCATGCCGGGTCCGATCTTCTGCAGATTGCCGGTGATCACCTGGTCGCCCTCGGAAATGCCTGATGTCACGGATATCAGGTCGCCGTCGGTCGGCCCGAGCGAGACCAGCTTCTGGTCGACCGTGTTGCCCTTGCCGACGACATAGAGGTACTTGCCGAGCTGGCTGGACCCCAGCGCCACCTGCGGCACCATCAGCGTGTTCGGCTGCTCCTTCACGTGCAGCCGGACCCGCACATACTGGCCGGGCAGCAGCGAGAATTTCGCATTGCCGATCGTCGCCCGCGCCGTGATCGTGCCGGTCGAATGGTCGATCGTGTTGTCGATGAAGGTGAGCTCGCCCTTCTGGCTGGGCTCAGTCTCACCGGGCAGCAGAACATCGACGGCGATCGGGCCGGCTGCCTTCGCGGCTTCGATTTCGACGAGATCGGTCTCGCTCGGATTGAAGGTGACGTAGATCGGGTCGAGCTGCACCAGCGTGTTGAGCACCGTGCCGGCGACGCTGACCAGCGTGCCGACCGAGGCCTGGTTGCGGCCGATACGGCCCGGGAACGGCGCCTTGATCTCCGAATAGCCGAGGTTGAGCTGGGCGGTGCGCAGCGCGGCCCTGTCGACTGCAAGCGCTGCCTCGGCCGCGCGCAGGGTGCTCGTGCGCTGGTCGAAACTGTCCTTGGCGAGATAGCCGCTCTTGGCGAGTTCCGTGCCGCGGCCGAGATTGGACCGCGCATAGTCGAGCGTCGCCGTGTCGCGCTCGATCTCGGCCTTCGCCTGGTCGAGTGCCGCCTGATAGTCCTCGGGCGCGATCCGGTAGAGCAGGTCGCCCTGCTTGACGTCGCTGCCGTCGGCGGCAGCCTGCTCCTGCAGGTAGCCCGGCACGCGGGCCTGCAGGGTGATGCTGCGGATCGGTTCGACCCGCGCGGCATAGTCGAGATAGATCGGCAGCGTCCTCTTCACCACGTTCACCACCGGCACCGGCATCACGAACGCCGCCGGAGCCGGCGCTGCCCCTGCCGTGCCGGCATTGAGGCTGAGACTGCCCATGTCGAGCAGATGGACGCTGGCCATCGAGATGGCACCGAGCGCCACGGCCGTTCCCAAAGCGATTTTCCATTTACGCATTTTGGTCTCCAATCGTTTTCCGCCGCCTGCGCGAGCTATTCAGCCGCCTGGGCGAGCGGCTGAAGCGCCGGCTCGGCGGTCGGTTCAATATCCTGATGGTGCGGAGCGGGCTCTCTGTCCTCGCCTCGCTCGCGCAGCTTTTCAATCACCGCGTAGAACACCGGCACGAACACCAGCGACAGCACCGTCGCCGCCACCATGCCGCCGAAGACGGTGGTGCCGATCGACTGCCGGCTGGCAGCACCTGCACCCGTCGCGAACATCAGCGGCAGGACGCCGAGGATGAAGGCGAACGCCGTCATCAGGATCGGCCTCAGCCTCAGCCGCGCGGCCTCCATCGCCGCTTCGACAATGCTCAAACCTTCCTCGCGCCGTCGTCTTGCGAATTCGACGATCAGGATGGCGTTCTTCGCCGCCAGGCCGATCAGCATGACGAAGCCGATCTGCGAGTAGACGTCGATCTGCATGCCGCGCAGCAGGAGCACCAGGAAGGCGCCGAACAGGGCGAGCGGCACGGCGAGCAACACCATGAAGGGCATCGCCCAGCTTTCGTATTGCGCCGCCAGGATCAGGAAGACGAACACCATGGCAAGCCCGAACACGATCGAGGCGATCGAGCCGGCCTTGAGCTCCTGGAAGGTGATGCCGGTCCACTCATAGCCGAAGTCCCTGGGCAGCACCGTCGCCGCCGCCCGCTCCATCGCCGCCACCGCCTGTCCGGACGAGAAGCCGGGAGCGGCACCGCCATTGATCAGGGCCGATGCATTGTTGTTGTAGTGCGGCACCGTCTCGGGGCCGACAATCGGCACCAGCCTGCCCAGCGTGCTCAGCGGCACCATGCCGCCCGCAGCGTTGCGCACATAGAGCCGCGAGATGTCGGTGGCATCGGCGCGCGCATCCTTGTCGGCCTGGATCGTCACCCGGAAGGTGCGGCCGAACAGGTTGAAGTCGTTGACGTAGAGCGAGCCGAGATAGATCTGCAGTGTGTTGAACACATCGGGCAGGCTGAGCCCCAGAAGTTTCGCCTTGCTGCGGTCGAGGTCGTAGTTGAACTGCGGTGTCGACGTCGAGAAGGACGAGAACAGCTGCTGCGGATTGAGTTCCGGCTGCTTGCGCGCCTCGGCGATCAGCGCCTGCGTGACATCGTTGAGCGCAGCACTGCCACGACCGGAGAGATCCTCGACCTGGAACTCGAAGCCGCCGGTGGTGCCGAGGCCCGGGATCGAAGGCGGATCAAAGGAGAGCGCGAAGGCCTCCGGTATCTGCAGCAGCTTGTTGCGCACCTCAGCGACCAGCTTCGAGGCATTCTGGTCGGGTCCACGCTCGTCCCAAGGCTTCAGGATCGCGAACTCCACCGCCGAGTTCGACTGCGCGGCGCTGGTCAGGAAGTTCAGGCCGCTGATCGAGCCGACAATGTCGACGCCGGGTGTGCTCTGCAGGATGTCGCGCGCCTTCTCGGCCACCGCGTCGGTGCGCTCCAACGAAGCGCCGTCAGGCAGCTGGATGACGACGAAGAAATAACCCTGGTCCTCGACGGGGAGGAAGGTCGAGGGCAGTTTCTGCCAGACGAAATAGGTAGCCACCAGGCCGGCGGCGAACAGACCGAGCATGGCCCAGCGCAGCCGGATCAGGATGCGCACGCCATGGGCGTAGGCATGCGACAGCCATTCGAAGCCGGCATTGAACCAGCGGAACAAGACGAACTGCGTCTCGCCGCGATGGCGCAGGAACGCGGCGCTCAGCGCCGGGCTCAGCGTCAGCGAGTTGAAGGCCGAGATGCCGACCGAGATCGCGACGGTGAGCGCGAACTGGTTGTAGAGCCGCCCCGAGACGCCCGGGATGAAGGCGACCGGGATGAACACCGCCATCAGCACCGCGGTTGTGGCGATGATCGGTCCTGTCACCTCGGCCATCGCCGCGCGTGTCGCGGCAAGTGGTTTGAGGCCGGCCTCGAGCTGTCGCTCGACATTCTCGACGACGACGATCGCGTCGTCGACGACGAGACCGATCGCCAGCACCATGCCGAGCAGCGACAGCATGTTGAGCGAGAAGCCCAGCATGTACATCACCGCCAGCGTTGCGATCAGCGACACTGGGATGGCGATGGTCGGGATGATGGTGGTGCGCCAGCTCTGCAGGAAGATGAACACCACCGCCACGACCAGCACCAGCGCCTCGCCAAGCGTAATCAGAACGTCATGCATCGAGGCCGACACGAAGCGCGTCGTGTCGTAGTGCATGGCGTAGTTGACGCCCTTCGGGAAACGCGCCGACAACTCCTGCATCTTGTCCTTGACCCGCTGCTGCAGGTCGAGCGCGTTGGAACCCGGCATCTGGTAGACGGCGAGCACCACCGTCGGGTCCTTGCCGAAGAAAGCGGACGAGGAATATTGCAGCGCGCCGAGTTCGATGCGCGCGACGTCGCGCAGGCGCACCAGCGAGCCGTTTTCAGAATTGGCGCGCACGACGATCTCGCCGAATTCCTTCGGGTCGCTGAGGCGGCCGACCGCGTTGACCTGCATCTCGAAGGCGGTGCCGGCCGGCGCCGGCGACTGGCCGATCTTGCCGGCCGCGACCTGCACGTTCTGCTCGGCAATGGCGTTCTGCACGTCGACGGCGGTTATGCCGAGATTTGCCAGTTTGTCCGGGTCGAGCCAGACGCGCATCGAATAGCGCCGCTCGCCGAAGATCTGCACGTCGCCGACGCCGGGCAGCCGCTTCAGCGGGTCGACCACCTGCAGATAGGCGAGGTTGCTCAGCGCCACCGGATCGACCGAGCCGTCCGGCGAGGTGAGGTCGACGATGAGCACGAAATTGGGATTCTGCTTCTTGATCGTCACGCCGCCCTGGTTGACGATCGCCGGCAGCGAAGACGCGGCCTGCGAGACGCGGTTCTGGACGTCGACGGCGGCCGTGCTCAGCGGATAGCCGACATCGAAGGTGATGGTGATGGTCGAGGAGCCGTCATTGGAGCTCGTCGACGACATGTAGGTCATGCCCTGCACGCCGTTGATCTGCTGTTCGAGCGGCGTGGTTACCGTATCGGCCACGACCTGCGCGCTGGCGCCCGGATAGTGGGCGCTGACCACGACCTGCGGCGGCGTGATGTCGGGGAACTGCGACACCGGCAGCAGGAAATAGGCGATCGCGCCGGCGAGCACCATGATGATGGCGATCGCCGATGCGAAGATCGGACGTTGGACGAAATAGTTCACCATGAGACGCAGGCCTCGTTGAATGCTTTTGCTTCGCCAAACGCGTTGGCGATCCTGGACAGCTGCCGGCTACGCACTGAGCTTGAGTCTTCCAGAAAACGCGGCAGCGCCTTGCGGTCCGGCGCCTGCATGGCCGCCTTTGAACGCAGCATCGCCTCGAAGCTGCGCGGGTCGACCCGATCCGCCATCATCACCAGCCGGATCATCGGATCCCGGATGGCCTCGTCGATCGTCAGGTCTTTGCGCTTCTGCATAGGAGCGGTTCCTTGCTTGCGGCCCGCATCGGAATGATCGCGAACCGTTTTTCTCTTCTTCACCGGCCGAAGCCGCATGACAGGCAGGTTTCTGGCCCTATCTCACCCTGCAGGACCGATCGGTCTTGTCGTTGACGCGGAGAGACATAGGTGTTACCAGTAAGTAACATTCTGGAAGTTACAGACCGGTAACACCTTAGTCAAGAGGTGGCCGAGGGATTTTTGGAAACGAAAGGAGATCATGATGGCAGACGGCGTCGTGGAGCGCTCTCGCCCCCGGGATCGGATCCTGGAGACGGCGCAGGACATGTTCCACAAGCACGGCATCAAGGGTGTTGGCGTCGACGCCATCACCGAGGCTGCCGGCACCAACAAGATGACGCTCTACCGTCACTTCGAATCCAAGGATGACCTGATCATCGAATGCCTGCGCGCCACGGCGGCAAAGGCTTCACGGATTTGGGACGAGTTCGAAGCCAGGCACCCCGGAGACAAGCTAGCCCAGCTGCATGACTGGGTTCAAAAGGCTTCGGAAATGCTCAGTGCCGATAGCCGCGGCTGCGACATGGCCAACGCAGCCGTCGAACTCAGCGAGACCGATCATCCGGCCAGACGCGTCATCAAGGAATTGAAGGAAGCCCAGCGCGAAAAGCTAGTTTCGCTCTGCCGCGAAGCCGGCATCGGCCAGGCCGAGCTTCTCGCCGACACGCTGTCGCTGCTGCTCGAGGGCGCGCGGGTCTCCATGCAGAGCGTCGGGTCGGAAGGCCCGAGCGCGCAGTTCGTGCGCATGGCGGAGGGCCTGATTGCGTCGTTCAGGGCGCGCTGATGTCGTCGCCTCATCCTGGCTCTGTGATCCTGCCTCAGAATCAGGCGCCCAGCTACGCAATGGGTCAGGCAAGTTTTCCGGAGATGTACGAGCGCTGGCTCGTGGGTAGCCTCTTCCGCCCTTGGGCCGAAGTGACCTTCGAAGAAGTAAAGCTGACTCCAGGCCATCGTGTCTTGGACATCGCCTGCGGCACAGGAATAGTTGCGCGCGTTGCCAGGGAACGGCTCGGTGCCGCCGGATGTGTTGTCGGCGTCGACATCAGCCCAGATATGCTTGCCGTCGCGCGCACCGTGGCGCCAGACATCGACTGGCGCGTGGGCAATGCCGGCGCACTGCCGCTCCGTGACGGAGAGCAGTTCGACGTTGTGGTCTGTCAGCAGGGGCTGCAGTTCTTTCCCGACAAGCCCGCCGCGGCGGCAGAAATGCGGCGAGCACTGGCGCAGGGCGGCCGGCTGGCAGTTGCCACTTGGCGCACCGATGAGGAAATCCCCTTCTTTCGAGAACTCCGCCGCGTCGCCGAGCGACTCCTCGGCCCAATCGCGGACCTGCGCCACAGCTTTGGGAATGCGCCGCCGCTCGAGGCGCTGCTCCGAGACGCCGGCTTCCACGACGTTCGATCAAGGACAATATCGCGCACCATACACTTTGAGGACGGCGCGCCCCTCCTGCGATTGAATACGATGGCGCTGGTCGGCATGAGTGCTGCCGGCAAGGCAATGGCCGATCAGGAACGCAAGCGGGTCGTGGAGGACATCGTGAG
>NZ_RZOJ01000182.1:0-11062 GCF_003998845.1 Mesorhizobium sp. M4A.F.Ca.ET.022.05.2.1
TCCTCGGCCTGGTCGACAGCGGTGTAGGCGGCGGCAGAGACGACGACATCGGGCCTCGATGCCGCCAGCGCATCAAACACCGTGTCGGGCTGCGCCAGGTCGAGTCGCGGCCGGCCTACGGCAACGACCTCCACGCCCTCCAGCCCGCGCCCGGCTTCAAGCAGGCTGGCAACGACCTGGCCTTCGCGCCCGGTCACGACAAGCCTCACGCCGCGCCCTTCCTGTTCTCGGCCTGGCCCAGCCGCTCGCCGGCATAGCGTTGGTCGCGGATCGGCCCCCACCACCATCTGTTGTCGAGGAACCAGTCGACAGTCCTTGCCAGGCCGCTGTCGAAGTCCTCCGTCGGCGACCAGCCGAGGTCGCGGCCGATCTTGGAGGCATCGATCGCGTAGCGGCGGTCATGACCCGGACGATCGGTGACGAAAGTGATCAGGTCGCGATAGCTGCCGCCGGCGGCGCGTGGCCGTCGACGGTCAAGAAGATCGCAGATCGTCTCGACGACGCCGAGATTGCTGCGTTCCGAATTGCCGCCGACATTGTAGCTTTCGCCCGTCCGCCCCTTCGTGGCGACAAGCTCCAGCGCCTTGGCATGGTCCTCGACATAGAGCCAGTCGCGCACATTGGCGCCGGCGCCATAGACCGGCAGCGGCTTCTCGTCGAGCGCGTTGAGGATGACCAGCGGGATGAGCTTTTCAGGGAAATGATAGGGCCCGTAATTGTTCGAGCAGTTGGAAAGGACCACCGGCAGGCCATAGGTCTCGTGCCAGGCCCGCACCAAATGATCGGAGGCGGCCTTCGAGGCGGAATATGGCGACGATGGCGCATAGGGCGTCTCCTCGACAAACATGCCACCGTCGAAGGGGAGATCGCCGAACACCTCGTCGGTCGAGACCTGATGGAAGCGGAAGCGGCGCTTGCGCCCTTGCGGCAGGTCACGCCAGTATTCCAGGGCCGCATTCAGCATGCGGTACGTGCCGACGATGTTGGTCTCGATGAAAGCGCCGGGCCCCTCGATCGAGCGATCGACATGGCTCTCGGCAGCGAGGTTCATGACGATGTCGATGGCGTCGCGGTGCAAAATCTCCAGCACCGCCCTCTCGTCGCAAATATCGGCGTGGGCGAATTTGTAATTGCGCGCGTTCTCGATCGCGCGCAGCGACGCCAGATTTCCGGCATAGGTGAGCTTGTCGAGATTGGTCACGCGGTAGGCCGGATTGGCGCATAGGTGCCTGCACACGGCCGAGCCGATGAAGCCGGCACCGCCGGTCACCAGGAAATTCATTCCGCTCCCCTCCTCACGCAAACACCTCCGCGGCGGCAAGCACCGGCGCATCAAGGTCCTTGTCCGAAAGCTGGAACCCACCCGCCATTGCCGGCCATTCGATGCCGACGGCAGGGTCGTCGAAACGGATCGACCGTTGATGGGCAGGCGAATAGATATCGGTCACCTTATACAGAACCTCGGTATCCGGCACGAGCGTGACGAATCCATGCGCGAAGCCTTTCGGCACCAGGACCTGATTGCCTTTCTCGGCCGACAGGTCGACGGCGACCCATCTGCCAAAGCTCTTCGAGCCGCGGCGAATGTCGACGGTGACGTCGAGGATCCTGCCTCTGACGACGCGCACCAGCTTCTCCTGAGCATGCGGCGGCAACTGATAGTGAAGCCCCCGCACCACACCGGCGGCGGCGGAATAGGAGCGGTTGTCCTGCACGAAACGGAGATCGATGCCGGCCTCGGCGAAGCGCTGGGCGTTCCAGTCCTCGACGAAATAGCCGCGAGCGTCGTGAAAACGCTTCGGGACGATCTCCAGCACGCCGTCGAGGCCGAGTTGGATGATCTCCAGCACCCTAGTTCTCCGACAACTCGCTGACGCGCCTGCGCAAATACGCGGCGTATTCGTTCTGGCCAAGGCGAGCGGCGCGTTCAAGTACCTTGTCGGCCGTCAGCCAGCCCTGCTCGAAGGCAATCTCCTCCGGGCAAGCCACCTTGATGCCCTGGCGGTGCTCGATGGTGCGCACGAAGGATGCTGCCTCGTGCAGGCTGTCGTGCGTGCCGGTATCGAGCCAGGCATAGCCGCGACCAAGCTGATGCACCTGCAACTGCCCGCGTTCGAGATAGATATTGTTGACTGCCGTGATCTCGAGTTCGCCGCGCTTCGACGGACGGATGCTCGACGCGATGTCGACGACATCGTTGTCGTAGAAATAGAGGCCGGTAATGGCCCAGTTGGACTTGGGTCTATGTGGCTTTTCCTCGATCGTCAAAGCCCTGCCGCCGGCCTTGTCGAATGAGACCACGCCATAGCGCTCCGGATCCTCGACACGGTAGGCGAACACCGAGGCGCCACGTTCGCGCTTCGCCGCCATGCGGCAGAGCTGCGAAAGGCCTTCCCCGAAGTACAGGTTGTCGCCAAGGATCATCGACACATTGTCCTTGCCGATGAAGTCGCGACCGATGATGAAGGCTTCGGCAAGGCCGTTGGGGTGAGGCTGCGGAGCAAAGGAAACGTCGAGCCCGAACTCCGAGCCATCGCCCAGCAACTGCTGGAATGCCGGCAAGTCGCGTGGGGTTGAGATGATAAGGACCTGGCGGATTCCCGCAAGCATCAGCACGCTCAGCGGGTAGTAGATCATCGGCTTGTTGTATATCGGGAGTATCTGCTTGGACACGGCCAGCGTCAGCGGATAGAGACGGACCCCGTTGCCTCCCGCAAGGATAATTCCCTTCAACAGATCCTCCTGGCCACGCCGAACCCCCTTCAGCACCACCGTGCTAAGGTTTCGCACGATGGCTTGTCAATCTCGATGCCCGTCGGCGCCCCGACCGGCCAGGCCTGCGGCCACCCGGCCGCACGCCCGACGACAATCAGACCAGCGGCGCGAGGTTTGTCGGTTGGCAAATCGCGATCCGGTGCTAAACAGCAACGGACCGGCCGCGAAAACGGAAATCCTATGGCCAGACTTCTTGTCACCGGCGGCGCCGGCTTTCTCGGATCGCATCTGTGCGGCAGGCTTGTCGAGCTTGGACATCAAGTGGTCTGCGCCGACAACTTCAGCACCGGATCGAGGGACAATATCCGTCAGCTTCTGACAGTTCCGGCATTCGAGCTGATCGAACATGACGTGACGCTGCCGCTCGACCTGGACGTCGACGGAATCTACCATCTTGCTTCACCGGCAGCGCCCATCCACTACCAGAACGATCCGATCCGGACGACGAGGACCAACGTACTCGGCGCCATCAATATGCTCGATCTCGCCAGATCTCGAGGCGCAAGGATCCTGCAGGCCTCCACTTCGGAGATCTATGGCGACCCGGAAGTGCATCCACAGCCGGAAACCTATTGGGGGCGAGTAAACCCGATCGGCACGCGCAGTTGCTACAATGAAGGCAAGCGTTGCGCCGAAACGCTGTTCTTCGACTACTGGCGCGAGGCCCGCACCGAGATCAAGGTGGCGCGCATCTTCAACACCTATGGCCCGAACATGCACCCGGACGATGGGCGAGTCGTCAGCAATTTCATCGTCCAGGCGATCCGTGGCGAGGCGTTGACAATCTACGGCACCGGCCGCCAGACGCGCAGTTTCTGCTATGTCGACGATCTCGTCGACGGCCTGCTGAGGCTCATGGCATCGCCCGCCGATTTCACGGGCCCGGCCAATATCGGCAACCCGCATGAGGTGACGATGATCGAACTGGCCGAACATGTGCTTCGGCTTGTCGGTGGCGGCTCCAAACTGGAGTTCCGACCCTTGCCCACGGACGACCCAAGGCAAAGATGCCCGGACATTTCGCTCATGCGGGCGGCGCTCGGTTGGCGGCCGCGGGTCAGTCTGGAAGACGGCTTGAGGCAAACGGTTGCCTATTTCCAGCGTCGTTTGGCGACGGCATGAAAAAGCCGGCGGGCAGAGACTGCCAGCCGGCTCCTTTCATTTTGATTGGCGTCAGGCGCGCTTGAGCAGCGACCAGACGGCCGGCACCAGGCTCGCGGCGAGCGCCACCTTGATCAGGTCGCCGACGATGAAGGGCAAGACGCCGAACTGCCAGGACTTTTCCGGACCGATCAGCATCGCCAGCCAGGCGAAGCCCATCGCCATCATGATCACTTCGGCCACCAGCATGGCATTGAAGAGCTTGACCGGATGACGGTCCCAGCCACGGTCGGCGGCCCAGCCGACGATCGCCGCCATGACGACGAAGCCGGCCAGATAGCCGCCGGTGGAGCCGAGCATATAGGCGACGCCGATGCCCTTCTCCGGCGTGCCCTGGAAGACTGGGAAACCCATGGCGCCCTCGGCCATGTAGAGAAGCAGCGTGGCCACGCCGAGGCGCAGGCCGAACGCCGATGCAATCAGCAGCACGGCGAGCGTCTGCAGCGAGATGTCGACCGGGCCGAGCACGACTTTGGTCTTGGCCGATAGGGTCAGGAGCAGCGTGCCGGCAATCGCCAGCAGGAGCTGCGTGGCCAGCCGCGCCGCGCCCTTTTCAGGCAGTGCCAGAGAAACAAGCGGACGCATCGTTGCTGCAAGTGCCATGGTCATCCCATTCAAGCTGTCGCCGACATGCGGCCTCGCGTTTTCCTATATTGGCTTCCGTGTTATGCGGCAATCGCTTTTGCCGTCTCACGGAACGGAGCTTCGCGCCCCATGCCCCTCAAGTTCGACACGCGCTTCGATCCCGCTTACGGCAAGGCGGTGACCGTCGCGCCGGACGTGCAACGCCTCACCGCCAGAAACCCCAGTCCGTTCACCTTTCACGGAACCAATAGCTACTTGATAGGCAGCGAGACGCTCGCGGTGATCGATCCGGGACCTGACGACGACGCGCATCTACAGGCGCTGATCGAGGCGATCGGCGGCAGGCCGGTCAGCCATATCTTTGTCAGCCATACTCATCGCGACCATTCCCCGCTGGCGGCGCGGCTGAAGGAGCGCACCGGAGCGGCCGTGCTCGGCGAAGGCCCACACCGTCCGGCGCGGCCCTTGCGCATCGGCGAGGTCAACCCGCTCGATGCCAGCGCCGACACGGATTTCGTTCCAGATACCGCGCTCGCCAACGGTGCGCTGGTCCAGGGCGACGGCTGGGCGATCAGGACGGTGTTGACGCCGGGGCATGCCGCCAACCACGCGGCGTTCGCGCTCGAGGGAACAGGCATCCTGTTTTCCGCCGACCATGTCATGGCGTGGGCAACTTCCATCGTGGCGCCGCCCGACGGCGCCATGGCCGACTATATGGGCTCGCTCGACAAGTTGATCGAGCGCGACGACCGCGTGCTGCTGCCCGGCCATGGCGGGCCGGTAACCAAGCCGCGCAGCTTCATGCGCGGGCTGAAGGCGCATCGCAAGATGCGCGAGCGGGCGATCCTGGAACGCATCTGTGGCGGCGACCGCACGATCAAGGAGATGGTGGCGGCGATCTACCGCGACACCGACCCGCGCCTGCATGGCGCCGCCGGCCTGTCGGTGCTGGCGCATCTGGAGGACCTGGTCGCGCGCGGCCTGGTCAGCACCGGCGGCGACGCGGCCATTGACGGCATTTTCACGCCGGCCGGCTAGATCTCATTCGGCCGGCGCCGCCCCCACTTGCCCAGCCACTTCCTGATCGAGCTCGCCAAGGAAATCGACGATGCGGGCGGCGTTGTCGCCTAGGTCGTGGCGGCCGTAGCGGGAGGCTGAACGCATATCGACAATGACCGTGTTGCCGTCATCGGCGATGCGGATCGCGACATCGGCCGGCAGGCCCAGCACGAAACTCCTGGCCAGCGCGTTGATCGTCACCTCGCTTTGGCCGTCTGTTTCGGGATACGGCCCCTGCAGTTGCCAGTCGCGCCGGTCGAGCACGGTTTCCACCGCGTCGACCACGGTTTCGAACGGCAGATTGTAGCTGCGGCCGGTGACCAACGGATAGGCATCGCCTTGCAGCCGCTGCTCGCCGGGCGTGGGCGGCGAAAGCACATTCATGTCCGCCGTCCGGTCCGACGTGTCGAGCACCGGCGGATCGTCGAGATCGGTCGAAATGTCCCTGAGCGGCGGCGAGGTCGTCGCCCAGTAGGCGGCGACGCCGAAGGGAGCAAGCACCAGAAGCGCCAGCAGTGCGCCGACCGACAGATCGCGGCCGCCGCGATCGCCGAAGTTCCACAGCCTCGACAAGGCGAATCCGGCAAACAGCAGGGCGAAGGCGGCAAGCAGCGCCACGATCGCCAGAACCCACAGGAATACAGGCGTTTCGACGAGGTCGAGGCGATGGCCGACAAGCACGGTCAGGAGCAGGACGACCGAAAAAGCCGCTGTCCGCCGCGACCAGCCGGCGGCGCTCGACGTCTGCCGTTCAGCAACAACAACCATTATCCGCCGCACCAACCCGAACGGTACCTAGAGCGTTTCATCGTTTCAGGAAAGCGAAGGACGCTCTATCTCTTTGTTTTGACGCAATTCCGGACGGAAAACCGCTACGCACTTTTCCTGGAATTGCTCAGGAGTTTCTTGACGGCTGCCAGAAGCCTCAAAAACATCCATCCCGTCAATCCGTCGGCAAGCGATAGTCCCTGAATTGCTCGCGCAAGGTGATCTTCTGGATCTTGCCGGTGGCGGTATGGGGAATTTCGCCGACGAAGGCGACGTCGTCGGGCATCCACCACTTCGCCACCTTGCCGCTCATGAAGGTCAGGATGTCGGTCTTGCTCGGCTCCTTGCCCGGCTTGCGCACGATGACCAGCAGGGGCCGCTCGCCCCATTTCGAGTGCGGAACGCCTATTGCCGCCGCCTCGGCGACATCGGGGTGGCCGACGGCGAGGTTTTCGAGATCGATGGTCGAGATCCATTCGCCGCCCGACTTGATGACGTCCTTGGCGCGGTCGGTGATCTGCATGTAGCCGCCGGCATCGATATGGGCGACGTCGCCTGTGTCGAACCAGCCCTCGGCGTCGAACTGCTCGGAGCCGACACCGCCATAGTAGGCGCGCGCGATGGCCGGGCCGCGCACCTTCAGCCGCCCGAAGGTCCTGCCGTCCCATGGCAGCGCATTGTCGTCGTCGTCGGTCACCTTCATTTCGACGCCGAAGGGCGGATAGCCCTGCTTGCCCTGGACATCGAGCCTGGCATCGCCCTGCAGCCCGGCATATTCCGGCTTCATCGTGCACAGCGTACCGAGCGGCGACATTTCGGTCATGCCCCAGGCATGGATGACCTGGACGTCGTAATTGTCCTGGAATTTCTGGGTTATGGCGCGCGGACAGGACGAGCCGCCGATGACGACCTTCCGCAGGTGGGGAAGCTTCCTGCCGGTCTCCTCCAGATATTGCAGCAGCATCATCCATACCGTCGGCACCGCGGCACTGAAGGTCACCTTCTCGGTGTCGAGCAATTCATAGATCGAGGCACCATCCATCTTGCAGCCGGGCATGACCAGCTTGGCGCCGATCATCGGCGCGCTCTGGCCGAGGCCCCAGGCATTGGCATGGAACATCGGCACGACCGGCAGGATGACGTCACGGGCCGAAATGCCCATGGCGTCGGGCATGGCGGCGATCATGGCGTGCAGCACATTGGAGCGGTGGCTGTAGAGCACGCCCTTGGGATCGCCCGTCGTGCCCGAGGTGTAGCACATGCCGGCGGCGGTGTTCTCGTCGAAGGTCTTCCAGGCGAAAGCGCCATCGGCTTCGGCCAGCCAGTCCTCATAGGCAACCGCGTTCGGCAGCGCCGTATCCGGCATATGCGCGCTATCGGTCAGTACGATGACCTTGTTCAGCGATTTGACTGCGCCGGCGATCTTTTCCAGGAGCGGCACGAAGGTCAGGTCGACGAAGATCGCCCTGTCCTCGGCGTTGTTCATGATCCAGGCGATCTGTTCGGGAAAGAGACGCGGATTGAGCGTGTGATAGATCGCGCCGATGCCCATGATGCCATACCAGGCCTCGATGTGGCGCGCCGTGTTCCAGGCGAGCGTGGCGATGCGATCGCCGAGCCTGAAGCCGTCCTCCTCCAGCCGCTGCGCCACCTTCAACGCCCGCTGGTGGATGTCGGCATAGGTGGTGCGCACGATCGGGCCCTCGATCGAGCGCGACACGATCTCGCGTCCGCCGTGCTGCCGCTCGGCGTTGTCGATCAGCTTGTGGCAAAGCAGCGGCCATTCCTGCATCAGTCCAAGCATTTGTTCCTCCCCTGCGCTTTTGGCGATCTTTTTGCGCCATTGTGGGACGAACCTGCGGATTGTCCAGCCGTTAGCGTTGAAAGCGGTGCATTCCTTGATGCCGCCGCGGAAACCGCCACAATCCGGCCATCGTCGGCGTTAAATTTCGTTAACGGGCTGTGGGTGCGATTGGCGAATGAAAGAGGTTCGCATGGACACGCAGCTCGACGACAAGGCTCCCGAAGACTTGGCACTCGAAAATGCGCTTGCCGAAAGTCTGACCGATTTGGCGCCGGACGCCAGAACTGTTTCCGAAGATGAATTCGTCGAGGTTGTCGGAGGCGCCTTAGAGGCGGTCGGCGGCACGCTGCTGTTCAAGATGTGCGTCCAGGACGGCGATGAGGCCCAGCATGTCGCGGCGGCTTGCGTCGGCGACGGCGGCAATCGCCAGTTCCTGCTGCTCACCTTGCCGACCGTCGGCGGTGCGTTGAAGGTCGAGACCGCGTCGAGGAGCACCAATCCGGTGGCCGGCATCGCCGCCGCCTATGCCGGGCTGATGGACGTATTCCAAACGGCCGCCTGACAGTTCCAGCGAAAGGGTCGGTTTGAGCGCCCGCCCAGGCGTGGGCTCGGCCTTGCGCCGGCCGCCTGTCCGACACATCTATTGCGGGCGACCTCTCATCTGGACAAGGAGATCCCCGCCAATGGACCAGATCGCCAACCCCGCTCCCGGCTTCCAGCGCAATCCCGCCAAGGTCATTACCATCGAGCCTTATCGCGGCACCGTCACCGTGCGCGCCGGCGAAACGGTCATCGCCTCGTCGAAAAGAGCGAAGCTCCTGTCGGAGCCGCCCTATCCCGCGGTCTTTTATATTCCGTTCGAGGACATCGATTTCAGTCTGTTGGCCAAGACCGGTCACTCGACGCACTGCCCCTTTAAGGGCGACGCGAGCTACTGGAGCGTTCTGCCGGCCGAAGAGACAGGCAAGGACGCGATGTGGGCCTATGAGCGGCCCTTCGACGAGATGACGGAAATCCGCGATCACGGCGCCTTCTATCCCAGCAAGGTGACGATCGAAGCGGCCCCGGACTGAGCGACAAAAGATGAAGCAAAGGCCGGGATGATGCGAACGCGAGATCGCCATCGGACGCGACCTCGACGCATCAATGAAATGGCCTGCGAGTCCGGTCAATGCTGGCCTTTGCGAACGGCCACGATGAGCGCCGACAGGCCGTAGGCCAGCACCAGCAACGGGAACAGGGCGAAGAGATACGCCGCACCCGGGCCGCGCTCGAGCAATACTGTTTTCACATCGTCAGGATCGAACCAGCAGGGATGGACCGATCCATCCGGATAGTCTCCCAGCTTTTGCAGGGAGAACCCGATCCAGCCCAGGCTGACGGCGGAAATCGGCGGAAAAGCCGCCGAGTAGGTCTCGGTGCCGAGCGCCTCGTAGCGGACGGCGAACACGGACTGGTATGTACTCGACCGCGCACTCTTGCCGGTGCCCGGAAAGGCGCGGATGGCCGAGTCGAAGACGGTGCAGGATGTTTCCCGATAGGCCGTAAAGGACCGGAAGTCGCCAACCGCGAGCCCCGCGAAAAAGAGCAGGAAGCCCACCGCGGTGGCGACCGCGAACCACGCGCCGAGCGCCGTCCGCCCGCGTCCTCGCCCCGCCATTCGCGCGACGACTGCCGCACCGGCGACAGCGAAGGCCAGGAACGCGAGCACGACAAGTTGCGCCCGGGTGACCTTCACCGGTCCGACGCGGATTGCGTTCGGATCGGGCGCCGCCGCCAGTTCCGGCGCCGTTTCGAAACGCAGGTACCCTGCAGGCAACGTCGTGATCTCGGTGGCGAGCGGGGCAAGCGTTCCCGCCGCTTCGCGCCGCGTCAGAAGGTCTATCCGGCACTGCGTGGTCGATCCGGCCGAAAATGCCCCCTCGTGCCAGACGAGACCCCGGCTGTCCGGGTCGCGTACCGCGCCGGCACAATCGCCGTCGGCACGGATGAAATAGGCTTGCGGCAGGACGGTCTTGATGCGCGCATAGGCGCTGTCGCCACCGGTGTTCGTCACCGTAACCGCATAGTGGAGAACGTCGCCCGCAACCGCCGGCACGGGCTCGTGGATGGCGTTCGAGGTCGAAAAGTCCGGCGGTGCCGCGCGGATTGGGCCGCACATCACCGCCGTAACCAGAAGCGCGGCCCACCACGCGAGACCAACTAGTTTTCGCAGATGAAGTTCATCCCCACAGAATGTGATCGACAAGAGACACCGCCGACATGGCTCTGTAAAGCCGATTTTGCGGTCCCGTATTTTCCGCCGCGATCACGAGGATTGGCACAGCCTTGTCTGCTGGATCCGGCCAAAGCGCACCCTGAGCGATCAGTCGGTGGTGCCGTCGTTGCCTATGCCGTCGGCATGGTCGAGCCGCACGAAGGTCAGGCCCTTTTGCTTGAGCGCCAGCAGCCCCTGCACCACGCCCTCGCCGGCGGCATGGGTCGGCTGGTTGATATGGGCGATGATGACGTCGCCGTCCTTGGCGGCGGCGATGCGCCGGGCGGTTTCCCTGGCGCCCAGCAGCGAACCGCCGTCGCCGTTGATCGAGAAGCCGGCGACCTTGAAGCCGAGCTTGCGAATCATCGCTATGGCCGAGGGGCTGTATTCGGCGGTGGCGCCGCGAAACCATTTCGGTGCCGGTTCACCGGTCCCTGCGAGCGCTGTGGCGCCCGATTCGACCTCCGCCAGCACGGCATCCGGGCTGCCGGCGCTGCGGATGCCGTAGATCTTTTGCGGCGTGTCGACAGCCGGAACATGGCGGCCGCCGTGATTCTCCAGTTCGAACAGGTCCGGATGCGCGCGCATGATCTCGACGGCGGCGGCGTTGCGCTTCAGCCAGATGCCGGTGACGAAAATCGTGGCGGGGGTCC
>NZ_RZOJ01000183.1:0-11054 GCF_003998845.1 Mesorhizobium sp. M4A.F.Ca.ET.022.05.2.1
GGCTGCGAAACCGCGGCGTGCGCGAGCAGTCGGTGGTGATCGGCAAGGGTGCGCATTCACCGCTCTGCTATCCCGATGTGATCGGCAAGCAGCTCGCCCAGTCGCTCGACCGGCTGCAGACCGACCATGTCGACATCTATTTCATGCACCGCGACAATCCGGACGTGCCGGTCGGCGAATTCGTCGACGCCATGGACGCCGAGGTCAAGGCCGGCCGCATCCGCGGTCCGTTCGGCGGGTCGAACTGGACCATGGAGCGCATGGATGAGGCGATTGCCTATGCCGAGCGCACCGGCAAGCAGAAGCCCGGCGCGCTTTCCAACAATTTCTCGCTGGCTGAGATGCTGGAGCCGATCTGGGCCGGCTGCGTCACCTCGTCCACCGACGACTGGAAGGCCTGGCTGACGGCGCGGCAGATGCCGAACTTCGCCTGGTCGAGCCAGGGCCGTGGCTTCTTCACCGATCGCGCCGGCCGCGACAAGCATGATAGCGAGGAGCTGGTGCGCGTCTGGTATTCCGAGAAGAATTTCGGCCGCCGCGACCGCGCCATCGAGCTTGCCAACCGTCTCGGCAAGAGCCCGATCCATGTCGCGCTCGCCTATGTGCTGGCGCAGCCCTTCCCGTCAGTGCCGCTGATCGGCCCGCGCACGCTGGACGAGCTGGAGGACAGTCTCAGGGCGTTGGATATCAAGCTATCGCCGGAAGATGTCGCCTGGCTGGACAACGGGCCGGAGCGGCGCAGGGCGTAGGCTGCTTGGGGCGTTGAAAAGGAAGCGCAGCGTTCCTTCGCCCCTCGCGCCAGCATCTCAACAGTTTCACCGATCGATCCGCGTCGATAAAATAATCGACGACGACGTCCGCTCGACCCCATCCATCGCCCCGATCTGGTCGAGCAGCGTGTCGAGATCGCGGATCGACGGCGCATCGACGATGACGATCATGTCGAAATTGCCGCTCACCGAGTGCAGCGTCCTAACCGGCGGCAGCGCCTGCAGGCTGCGCACCACCTTGTCGGCGAGCTTCGGCGTCACGGTGAGCAGCACATGCGCCCGGACCAGCCCTTGCTCATAGTCGGGCGACAACCGCACGCCGTAGCCCGCAATGATGCCGCGGCGCTCCAGCCGCTCGATCCGGCTCTGCACCGTGGTGCGCGACACGCCGAGCTGGCGGGCGAGCTCGGCGGTCGAGGCGCGCGCGTTGGCGCGCAGCAGTGAAAGCAGGGCCTGTTCGGCATCGCTGATCATTTCGACGATCCTTGTCGGCATATTGTTAAAAGCGGCATTTCGTTTCGTACAATTTCACGCTTCCTTTCGACAGGCAAGCTGCGATGATTCCGGCCAGCTCAGGAGCAATTCCAGGAAAGGTGTGAAGCGGTTTCCGTCCGGAATTGCGTAACGCGAAATGGCAGGGGTATTGATCATGAAGAACATCGTTGTCGTCGGCGCCGGCAAGATCGGCTCGACCATCGCCGAGATGCTGGCCTCCACCGGCGACTATGGCGTGACGCTCGTCGACCGCTCGGCGGCGCAGCTTGCCGCGGCCGAACTCCCCGGGGGCGTCGAGACCATGGAACTCGACATCGCCGCGCCGGGCGTGCTCGAGGCAGCGCTTGCCGGCAAATTCGCGGTGCTGAGCGCCGCTCCCTTCCATCTCACCACGCGCATCGCCGAGGCGGCCGCCACTACCGGCGTGCACTATCTCGATCTCACCGAGGATGTCGTCAGCACAAGACGGGTGAAGGAGCTGGCGCGCGATGCCAGCAGCGCCTTCATTCCGCAATGCGGGCTGGCGCCGGGCTTCATCTCGATCGTCGCCAACGATCTCGCCAGCCGCTTCGACACGCTGGAGAGCGTGCGCATGCGGGTCGGCGCCCTGCCGCAATATCCGTCGAACGCGCTGAACTACAATCTGACCTGGAGCACCGACGGCGTCATCAACGAATATTGCGAGCCCTGCGAGGCGATCGTCGAGGGCGAGCTGATCGAGGTACCGCCGTTGGAGGAGCGCGAGGAGTTCTCGCTCGACGGCGTCACCTACGAGGCCTTCAACACCTCGGGCGGGCTGGGCACGCTGGCCGAGACGCTGAAGGGCAAGGTGCGCACGCTGAACTACCGCACCATCCGCTATCCCGGCCACGCCGCGATCATGAAGGCGCTGCTCAACGATCTCGGCCTGCGTCACCGTCGCGACGTGCTGAAGGACATTTTCGAAAGCGCCCTGCCGGCGACGCTGCAGGACGTCGTCATCGTCTTCGTCACCGTCTCGGGCCGCAAGAACGGCCGCCTACTGCAGGAAACCTACGCCAACAAGATCTACTCGAAGCGCGTCGGCACTCTGGTGCGCAGCGCCATCCAGATCACCACCGCCTCCGGCATCTGCGCCGTGCTCGACATGCTCGCCGACGGCACATTGCCGGCGAAAGGCTTCGTCCGCCAGGAGGACATCGCGCTCGACGCCTTCCTCGCCAACCGCTTCGGCCGCGCCTACGCCCAGCACGAGATGGAAAGCCGGCTGGCGGGGTGAGCTGGGTGATCTCCCCCCTTGAGGGGGAGATGTCGCCGAAGGCGACAGAGGGGGTCGTTTCGCGTGGAGCGCTAACCTCGATCTGTCGCAAGGGAGGTCGCGTCCGGTCGCACCGACCCCCTCTGGCCTGCCGGCCATCTCCCCCTCAAGGGGGGAGATAACACCTTTTCAAATATGCAGCGCCTGACCCAGCGCCTTGAGCGCTGCTTCCTGGAAACCTTCGCCCTGCGTCGGATGGGCGTGGATCGTGCCGGCGATGTCTTCCAGCCGCGCCCCCATTTCCAGCGCCAGGCCAAAGGCCGCCGACAGTTCCGACACGCCTTGCCCGACCGCCTGGATACCCAGCACCAGATGATTGTCGGCGCGGGCGACGACACGGACGAAACCATCCTCGCCTTGCTTGGTCATGGCGCGGCCGTTGGCGGCGAAGGGGAATAGCCCGATCTTGACCTCGCCGGCGAGCGCCTTCGCCTCGTCAGGTGACAGGCCGGCCGTGACCAGTTCCGGATCGGTGAAGCAGATGGCGGGTATTGCGCGCTTGTCCCAGCTTCTTTTGTGACCGGCGACGATCTCGGCCACCATCTCGCCCTGCGCCATCGCCCGGTGCGCCAGCATCGGCTCGCCGGTGACGTCGCCGATGGCGAAGATGCCGCGCATCGAGGTGCGGCACTGCTCGTCGACGCGGATGAATTTGCCGGCCATGTCGAGGTCGATCTGGTCCAGCCCCCAGCCTTCGGTGAGCGGCTTGCGCCCGACGGTGACGAGGATCTTGTCGGCGGCGACCTTGGCGTTCTTGCCGTCTGCCGTCTCGACCAGCAGCGAATCGCCCTTGCCGGCCTGTCCCTGGGTCGACACCCCCTTGGCCTTGGCGCCTGTCATCACCTCGATGCCGAGTTCGCCGAGCCGCTTCACCACCGGTCGGGTCAGTTCGGCGTCATATTGCGCCAGCACACGTGGCAAAGCCTCGACCACGGTGACCTTGGCGCCCATCTTCGCGAAGGCGATGCCGAGCTCCAGCCCGATATAGCCGCCGCCGACGACGGCGAGCTTCTTCGGCACCTCGCTCAGCGCCAGCGCGTCGGTGGACGAGATCACCGGGCCGCCGAACGGCAGAAACGGCAGTTCGACCGGCGCCGAACCGGTCGCGATCACCACCGTCTCGGCGCGGATCACCTGGGTGCCGGTCTCGGTCTCAACCTCGACGGTCTTGCCGTCGCGGAAAGTCGCCCAGCCCTGTACGGTCTTGACCCTGGCCTTCTTCAGCAGGCCGGCCACGCCGCTGTTCAGCCGGCTAACGATCCCGTCCTTCCAGGCGATTGCCTTGGCCAGATCAAGCATCGGCGCGGTGAGTGAAATGCCGAGCGGGCTCTTGCCGCCGGCCATGTGCGCCACCTTCTCGAACTCCTCCGCGGCGTGGATCAGCGCCTTGGACGGTATGCAGCCGACATTGAGGCAGGTGCCACCCGGCTTGCCGGCCTCGACGATCACCGTGTCGACGCCGAGCTGGCCGGCGCGGATGGCGCAGACATAGCCGCCGGGCCCGGCGCCGATGACGAGCAGCTTGCAGGAGATTTCTTTCATGTCGTGGTCCTTCGATCCGAGGGAACGTTCCGTCGCGATCCTTCGCGCCCCCCTCTGTCCTGCCGGACATCTCCCCCACGAGGGGGGAGATCAGCAGCTTCGTCGTTTCATTCATTCCTGCAACGGTGGAGATTGGCGAAGCCCGGCATGACATCCAATCTCCCCCCTTGTGGGGGAGATGCCTGGTAAGGCAGAGGGGGGCGCTGTCCCGCCGTCATCTCAATCGTCCCGCCCCGCTAATCCACGAAAATCAGCGCCGGCGTTTCCAGCAGCGCCTTGATGCGCTGCACGAACACCGCGGCATCCCAGCCGTCGATGACGCGATGGTCGAAGCTGGACGACAGGTTCATCATCTTGCGCGGGATGAACTGGGTGCCGTCCCACACCGGCCGCACCATCATCTTGTTGACGCCGACGATCGCCACCTCCGGATAGTTGATGACCGGCGTCGTCGCCACGCCGCCCATGGCGCCGAGCGAGGTGATGGTGATGGTCGAGCCTGACAGCTCGTCGCGGCTCGCCGTGCCCGACTTCGCCGACTCGGCCAGCCGGTTGACCTCAGCGCCGCATTCCCACAGGTCGCGCGCCTCGGCATGCTTGACCACCGGCACCACCAGCCCGGACGGCGTCTGCGCGGCGATGCCGATATGGACGCCGCCATGCTGGTGGATGATGCCGGCCTCGTCGTCGAAGATCGCGTTGATGCTCGGCTGGTCGGCGATCGCCTTGACCATCGCCCGCATCAGGAACGGCAGCAGCGTCAGCTTCGGCCGGTCCTGCCGCTTTTCCTTGTTCAGCGTCGCGCGCAACTCCTCCAGTGAAGTGACGTCGATCTCCTCGACATAGGTGATGTGCGGGATGCGCGATTTGGCGAGCGCCATCTTCTCGGCGATCTTGCGCCGCAGCCCGATAACCTTGATGTCCTCGACATTGTCCTTGCGAGCAAGACCGGAGGTTTTGGCGACCTGCGGCCCGCGCGCCAGGAACGCCTCGATATCCTCATGGCCGATGCGGCCGGCCGGGCCGGAACCCGCGACCTGCCTGAGGTCGATGCCGGCTTCCCTGGCGCGCAGCCGGACGGCGGGCGAGGCCAAAGGCTTCTCGCCTTCGGGATGCGGCGCGCCGGAAACCAAGTTCCGTGCCGCCCCATTTGCGGGAGCGGGCGCCGGCTTCGCTTTCGGCTCGGCGGCCTTTGACTGCGCCTTCGGGCTCGCCGGAGCGGCCTCGGGTTTCGGGGTTGGGAGCTTGGCTGGCGGTTCGGCCTTGATGGCCTCTTCCGCCGCATCGCTCTGCGGCTTCACATTGCCCTCGCCCGCAACCTTCAGCCGCACGATCGGCGAGCCGATCGCCACCGTGTCGCCGATCTCGGCGCCCAGCCACAGGATCTCGCCGTCGACCGGCGAGGGAATCTCGACGGTCGCCTTGTCGGTCATCACCGCGGCCAGCACCGTGTCCTCGCGCACCAGGTCGCCGACCTTCACATGCCATTCGACCAGCTCGGCCTCGGCGACGCCTTCACCGACATCCGGCAGCTTGATGACGTGCTCGCCCATGGTCAGGCCTCCCTTCAAGCTTCCAGCGTTTCGACGAGCGCGCGGCCGACCCTGGCCGGGCCGGGAAAGTAGTCCCACTCCTGCGCATGCGGATAGGGCGTGTCCCAGCCGGCGACGCGCACGACCGGCGCTTCCAGATGGTAGAAGCAGTGCTCCTGCACCAGCGCCGAGAGCTCGGCGCCGAAGCCCGAGGTCAGCGTCGCCTCGTGCACCACCACGCAGCGTCCGGTCTTCGTCACCGAGGCGACGATCGTGTCGAGATCGAGCGGCAGCAGCGTCCTCAGATCGATGATCTCGGCGTCTATGCCGGTCTCCGTGGCCGCCGCCTCGGCGACATAGACCATCGTGCCGTAGGCGAGCACCGTGATCGCGGCGCCCTGCCTGCGGATCGCCGCCTTGCCGAGCGGCACCGTGTAGTGGCCGTCGGCAACCTCGCCCAGATCATGCTTCGACCACGGCGTTACCGGACGGTCGTGGTGGCCGTCGAACGGACCGTTGTAGAGCCGCTTCGGCTCGAGGAAGATCACCGGATCGGGATCCTCGATCGCCGCGATCAGCAGCCCCTTGGCGTCGGCAGGGTTGGACGGCACGATGACCTTCAGGCCGGAGACGTGGGTGAACAGCGCTTCCGGGCTCTGGCTGTGCGTCTGGCCGCCGAAGATGCCGCCGCCGGTCGGCATGCGGACCACGATCGGACAGGTGAAGTCGCCGTTCGAGCGATAGCGCAGCCGCGCCGCCTCCGAAACGATCTGGTCGTAGGCCGGATAGACATAGTCGGCAAACTGCACCTCGACGCAGGGCTTCAGCCCATAGGCGGCCATGCCGATGGCGGCGCCGACGATGCCGGCTTCGCTGATCGGCGCATCGAAGCAGCGGCTCTTGCCGTATTTGGCCTGCAGGCCTTGCGTGCAGCGGAAGACGCCGCCGAAGAAGCCGACATCCTCGCCGAACACGACGACGCGTTCGTCGCGCCCCATCGACACGTCCATGGCGTCGCGGATCGCCTCGATCATGGTCCGTCTGGGCATGGTCAGACCCCCGCCTGCTGGCGCTGTCGCCTGAGATGCGGCGGCATCTCGGCATAGACGCCCTCGAACATGTCGCGCGTAGACGGCTTGCCGCCGGCGTGCAGCGTGCCGTGGCTCTCGGCCTCCTTTTGCGCGGCGATCACCGTCTCGAGGATTTCGGCTTCCGCCTGGGCATGGCGCTCGTCCGACCAGACGCCGCGCTGGATGAGATGGTTCTTCAGCCGCACGATCGGGTCGCCGAGCGGCCAGGCGTCGGACTCCGCCTTCGGTCGGTAGGCGGACGGATCGTCCGAGCTCGAATGTGCGCCGACCCGGTAGGTGACATATTCAACCAGCGTCGGCCCGAGATTGCGGCGCGCCCGCTCGATCGCCCATTTCGCCACCGCGTGGACGGCGAGATAGTCGTTGCCGTCGACGCGCAGCGAGGGGATGCCGAAGCCGAGGCCGCGCGCCGCGAAAGTGCCGGAGCCGCCGCGCGCAATGCCCTGGAAGGTCGAGATCGCCCACTGATTGTTGACGACATTGAGCACCACCGGTGCCTTGTAGGTCGAGGCGAACACGAGCGCTGCATGAAAATCGGACTCCGCCGTCGAGCCGTCGCCGATCCAGGCGGCGGCGATGTGCGAATCGTTGGAGATCGCCGAAGCCATCGCCCAGCCAACGGCCTGGATGTACTGCGTCGCTAGGTTGCCGGAGATGGAGAAGAAGCCGTGCTCCTTCGACGAATACATGATCGGCAACTGCCGGCCCTTCAGCGGATCGGCCTCGTTGGAATAGATCTGGTTCATCATCGTGACCATCGGGTAGCCGTCGGCGATGAGCAGCCCGGCCTGCCGGTAGGTCGGGAAGTTCATGTCGCCCTTGGCCAGCGCCTTGCGGAAGGCGCAGCTCACCGCCTCCTCGCCGAGATGCTGCATGTAGAAGGAGGTCTTGCCCTGGCGCTGCGCCATCTGCATGCGCGCGTCGAAGGTCCTGAGCGTCATCATATGGCGCAGGCCCTCGAGCAATTCCTGGTCGGAAAGCAGCCCGGCCCACGGCCCGACCGCCTCGCCGTCGCGGTTGAGCACGCGGATGATCGAGAACGCCATGTCGCGGATGGTGCGCGGATCGACGTCGATCTCCGGTCGCGGCGCCGATCCGGCCTTGGGGATGGTCACATTGGAGAAATCGGGCGTGCCACCCGGCCGCACCTCGGGCTCGGGAACATGGAACCGCAACATTCCAGCATCGGCCATGACCTACGTCCTCCAATGTTGCCGGTGCGATAGTTGCACATCCGCGCCGCTAATTCATCGGCCAGATGACGGGCCGTCCCCCGGCTTCTCGGCTGATCAAGGCCGATACGGCGCGCTGGCGACAAGATGCAGATATGACGGCGAAATTTCTTGTCGATGTTTTCGCCCGCCACGCAATTTGGCGAATGGCTGTGACCGGTCTGGCGCAAGAGCTTGAAATGCCCGGACCACGTAGGCGTTCGGGTAACTGTCGAGGCCAGTGCTGCCCCTCACCTGCCTGCCGGCATCCTTGTAACTTGTCCCGTGCCGACTCTGCTATTGCAGCAGGTGCGGTGGCGGACGAGAGACCGGAGCATCTTTGGGCCTTGAAGCCCGGGGGAGAGCGAGGGTCTTCGTCCGCCGTTCCATCGACCCCGAACAGTCGTCTGGGCCGCAAGCGAAGCCCGATTAGGCAAGGATGGGATAGGATGGAAATCGTTGTTGGCATCGACGTTTCGAAGGATCGGCTGGATGTGCATGTTTTGCCGTCCGGTGAAGCGTTTTCGGTTGGTAACGACCATGCCGGGGTGGAGGAGCTGGCTCGACGTCTTGCAGCCTTTTCTCCGACGGCAATCGGATTGGAGGCTACGGGAGGCTACGAGCAACTGGCGGTCGCCACTTTGGCGAGCGCCGGCCTTTCGGTTGTCGTGGTCAATCCAGCGCAGATCCGGGCCTATGCCAATGCGCTCGGCAAGCGGGCCAAGACCGATCCGATCGACGCTGCCGTCATCGCAGCCTTCATAGCTGCGACCAAGCCGGAACTGCGGCCGCTGCGCGATGCCGAGACCAGGACGTTGGCCGATCTCGTCACGCGCCGGCGCCAGATCGTGCAGATGATCGTGGCCGAAGAGAACCGCGCCCGCACGGTCAACGCAAGACAGGCGCAAAAGAGCATCAAGCGCCTGCTCGCCGCGCTCAGGCGTGAGTTGGAAAGCCTCGATGCCGACCTGGACGATCATATCCGCAAGTCGCCGCTCTGGCGGGTCCGGGAAAAACTGCTGTCCTCCGTGCCAGGCATCGGTCCCACCGTTGCCCGCACCATGATCGCCGAGATGCCGGAGTTGGGCAGCCTCGACCGGCGCCAGATCGCAGCGCTTGCAGGTCTCGCACCATGGACGAGGCAGTCCGGCACATGGCGTGGCAAGAGCTTCATCGGCGGCGGCAGGAGCCGCGTGCGCGCCGTCCTCTTCATGGCTGCCCTCGTCGCCATACGCCACAATCCGGTCCTCAAGGCCTTTCGCGACCGCCTCGTCGAGGTTGGCAAGCCGAAGATCGTCGCCGTCGTGGCCGTCATGCGAAAGCTGCTGACCATTCTCAACGCCATCATCCGCGACCAAAAACCATGGCAAACAGCTTGACAGCCAAGACAGTCGCTCTCCCCGTAAACGGGGAGAAGAGAGCTGGCCGCGCCCGCAGCGCAATTTTCTGCAACGTTTATGGTTGGCGAAATCGCCGGCGAAGGCATCTTTCTCCCCGTCACAATACGGGGAGAAATGCCCGGCAGGGCAATGAGGGGCAGCGCCGACCGATGATGTGACTAGCAGCCATCAATGCGATTTGCCTTGGCTGCCGCTCAATGCCTCGATGCGCTTCGCCAGCTCAGCCGCATCTCCCACTATCCGCAGCGTCTTCAGCCGCGCCGTGGCGCCGGCGACGACCGCGACGGCCGACGCCGGAACGCCCAGCGCCTTGCCGACCAGCCGTTCCAGCGCCTGGTTGGCGGCGCCGTTTTCCGGCACGGCGCGCACGCGGGCCTTGAGGTGGCTTCTTCCGTCGGCGGTAGTCTCGACGCCCTCTATCCGATCAAGCGCCGCCTTCGGCGTCAGCCGTACGAACAGATCGATGCCGTCGTTGCGGAGACGAAAGAAGAAAAAGGCGGTAGACCTCACATCGGACCGATGCCGAACATCGGCTGAACTGTGTAGTTCAAGAACACGCTGATAAATGTCAGTGCTAACAGCAAAATGATCGGCGAGATGTCGACACCTCCGAGATCGGGCAGAAAGCGGCGGATTGGCCGCAGCGCCGGCTCGGTCAACCGGTAGAGCATGGTGCCGATGGAGTTAACGAGCTGATTGCGCGAGTTGACGACGTTGAAGGCGTACAGCCAAGAGAAGATGGCCGCGCCGATTACGATCCACCAATAGATGCCTATTGCGGCATGCAGCGTATAAAAGACTGCGATCATCAGGTGCTCCTTGCGAACGGCCGACATGTAGCCATTGCAGGCGGAGCCGGCAAGAGCCGGCTTTCCGGCAGCGCCAATGGCGCCGCTCGTTTCGCCTTGACACGAAACCGTCGCGCCCGATAAATGCGCCATCCGCTGGACGGGGCTGTAGCTCAGCTGGGAGAGCGCATCGTTCGCAATGATGAGGTCAGGGGTTCGATCCCCCTCAGCTCCACCAGTGGGATTTCTCGAGCCCTTGACCCGAATGGATTTCGCAGCCGTTTCGCCTGCTCGGTTGCCGTTTCGGCATAGGCGAAACGAACCAAATCATTCGTAGGCAAATGTTTCCCGGTCGATGATTTCGGCAACAGCCCGCCGTTTTCCGTGCCATCCCCGCGAAACAGACCCGACGCATCTATCCCCGTTCCGACTGCGCGCAGCAGCCGTCCCAACGGAGGGAGCGCAATGTCAGTGCTTCCAATCCTTGTCCATTTTGGCCGCGCGATCATCGATGCGCACAACAATGCCAAAGGTCAGAAACCTGACGGACACCCTGCCGCCCCGTGCGCACCCCGAGGCCGCCAAGGAAGGTCCCGGCAAGCATGAGAGCCAAGGGCGACACGACACGCCGCCACGATGACATCGTTTGCCATCTAATCCCGCAAACTGAAGACAAAAGGCGCGGTGCGGGTGACGCGGGCGCCGAGTTCGGATGGTGGCGCCGGCACCGAGGCGCCCTGCAAGGCGCCGAGTGCCGCGCGGTCGAGGTCGGCGTCACCGGATGAGCGCGCCAGCCGGGCCGAGACCACCCGGCCGGAAGAATCGACCGTGAAGGTAACGTTTGGGCTGCCTTCGGCCCGCCGCGACCGTGCCGCGCTCGGATAGCGCGTATGCCGCCTGATCCAAGCCGCCAGGCTGGAATTCCAGC
>NZ_RZOJ01000184.1:0-10984 GCF_003998845.1 Mesorhizobium sp. M4A.F.Ca.ET.022.05.2.1
GCCTGATGCGTTTCCGGCCGATCATGATGACGACGCTGGCCGCGCTGATGGGCACGTTCCCGATCGCGCTCGGCACCGGCGCCAGCGCCGAACTGCGCCAGCCGCTCGGTGTCGCGGTGGTCGGCGGCCTGCTCGCCTCGCAGGCGCTGACGCTCTTCGTTACGCCGGTCATCTACGTCTATTTCGAGAATTTCTCTGGCTGGCTGCTCGGCTTCTCCTCGAAGAAGGGCCGGCCTGGGCCGCAGAAAGACGAGGCCGCGGAGCAGCGCTCGCTGTTCGATCCGGAAGAAGGCCGGGTCATCCAGCTCCAAAAAGCCGCGGCCGAATAGCTCGACCGCCGCTTGCTGGCCCAAGCCGTCATGCTTGCGGCCACGTGTCGGCGGTTCTAGTCTGAGCTCATGTCCCACGATCATGCCCATGACAACGAGCTCGATCCGTTCGCGGCGCGCGTGCGCGCGCTGGAAACTATCCTCACCCAGAAAGGCCTGATCGATCCGGCCGCGATCGACGTCATCGTCGACACCTACGAGACCAAGATCGGCCCGCGCAACGGCGCCCGGGTGGTGGCCAAGGCCTGGACCGATCCGGCCTATGCCGACTGGCTGAGGCGCGATGCGACGGCGGCGATCGAATCGCTGGGCTATACCGGCCGGCAGGGCGAGCACATGCAGGCCGTCTTCAATAGCGAGGAGACGCACAATCTCGTCGTCTGCACGCTGTGCTCCTGCTATCCGTGGACGGTGCTCGGCCTGCCGCCGGTCTGGTACAAGGCGCCGCCCTATCGCTCGCGGGCGGTGATCGATCCGCGCGGCGTGCTGGCCGAATTCGGCCTGACCTTGCCGGCGGACTGGAAAATCCGCGTCTGGGATTCGACGGCGGAGCTGCGCTATCTGGTCGTGCCGATGCGGCCGAAGGGCACCGAGGGCTGGAGCGAGGAGCAACTGGCCGAACTGGTGAGCCGCGACGCGATGATCGGCACCGCGCTGGCCAAGCTGCCCGAATGATGGGGGAGCCGGCATGAACGGGCCGCAGGATCTCGGCGGGCAGATGGGCTTCGGGCCGGTCGCGCCCGAGAAGGACGAGCCCTATTTCCACGCCGCCTGGGAAAGGCGGGCACTCGGCGTGACGCTCACTGCGGGTGCGATGGGCGCCTGGAACATCGACGAGAGCCGGCACGCGCGGGAATCGCTGCATCCGGCCGACTACTATGCCTCCAGCTACTACCAGATCTGGATCAAGGCGCTGGAAGTGCTGTTGAAGCGCCATGGCTTCATCAGCGACCGCGATCTGGCCGAGGGCCGGGCGCTCGATCCGGCAGCTGCTCCCAAGAGAGTGCTGAAGGCGGAAAACGTGCCGGCTGCGCTGGCCAGGGGCGGCCCATGCAACCGGCCGGTCGCCACGCCGGCGCTGTTCAAGGCCGGCCAGCGGGTGCGGACGAAGAATTTCAATCCGAACGGCCACACGCGGCTGCCGCGCTATGCGCGCGGCAGGCAAGGCACCATCGAGGCGGTGCGCGAGGGTTTTGTCTTTCCCGACAGCAACGCGCACGGGCAAGGCGAGAACCCGCAATGGGTCTATACGGTCGTCTTCGACGGCACGGAGATCTGGGGCGATGGCGCCGACCCGACGCTGACCGTGTCGATCGATGCCTGGGAGAGCTATCTTGAGCCGGCGTGAAGACCTGCCGGCGGCCTTCGACGAGCCGGTCTTCGCCGAGCCGTGGCAGGCCGAAGTCTTCGCCATGACGGTGGCGCTGCATGACAAGGGCCTGTTTTCCTGGCGCGAATGGGCCGACGCATTGTCCGCTGAAGTGAAGAAGCCGGGTGCAGCAGCGGACGGCCATGACTATTACGAGCACTGGTTGGATGCGCTGGAGAGCTTGCTGTCGGCCAAGGGCGTCGCCGGCAGGGTCGAGGTCGACACGCTTGCCGCTGCCTGGGAGCGCGCCGCGCACGCCACGCCGCACGGCAAGCCGATCCTGCTCGAGAACGATCCCCAACTCGACTGCGGGCGGTAGGGGGCCAGGTGGAATCGTCTGCCGCGCCATGGCCTTTGCTTCAAATCGCGATCGAGCCGAAGTCGAAAGCCAATCAGGAGAAGCTGCTTGTCGCCTTGTCGAAGCTGGCGGATGAGAATCCTGACTTCCAAGTTACGTCAGATGAGGAATCGGGCCAAACTATCATCGCCGGCAGGGACGAGTATCACCTGGTCATCATGGTCGACCGCCTGCGCGACGAATTTGAGATCGGCGTGAATGTCGGTGCTCTGCAAGTGGCCTATCGCGAAACGATCACCCACGCCTGCGAACAGGACTACACCCACAAGAGGATTTTCGCCGGTAGGGGCCAGTTCGCTCGCGTCAAGATTGCGTTCGAGCCGAACGCATACAACGCGAACTTCGTATTTGTGTCCACGATCGTCGACGGTGCGATGCCAGACGAATATGTTGCGGGAGTCGAAAAGGGGCTGCGCAGCGTCCTATCCTTGGGCCCCTTTGCAGGGTTCCCGATGATCGGCGTCAAGGCGACGTTGGTGGATGGCGCCTGTCACGAAACCGACTCTTCGGCTTCTGCTTTCGAGATCGCAAGTCGCGCCTGCTTCAGGGAAGCAGCGCCCAAACTCGGCGTGCGGTTGCTTGAGCCGATCATGAAGGTCGAGGTGGTGACGCCGGAGGATTATGTCCGCGACATTGCCGGCGACCTGAAGAGCCGTCGCGGCAAGATCGAGAGTCAAGAAATCCGGGGGATGGAGGTGGTCGTCGATGCGCTAGTGCCGCTCGCAAACATGTTCAAGCTGGAGGATACGCTCCGGTCGCGCTCGAAAGGGCAAGCGCGCGTCAGTGTCAGCTATGCCGGATACGTTCCTGTCCCCGTTCCACCCGACGATCGCGACCCGCCAGCGGCGATGGCTCTTGCCTGACCTCCACGCCGTTCGAATCCAACTGAGACGCGATAAGATTTGTTCCCTTTACGTTCTAGTTGGCGCCTGATAGTTTGAGCCGCAGTAGACGCCGAGTTCACCACCGGCGGTGGTCGATATGGCCGCTGACCTTGTCTTTCGCTCGCGAATCCGGTCTTTCCAGCTGATGGAATTCTCCCCCCAACAGGACGAGGCCTTGAAGGCGGTCGCGCGCTGGCTGAAGGATGGCCGGCCGCAGATTTTCCGGCTGTTCGGCTATGCCGGCACCGGCAAGACGACCCTGGCGCGCTATTTCGCCGAGCATGTCGACGGCCAGGTTCAGTTCGCCGCCTTCACCGGCAAGGCGGCGCAGGTGCTGCGCTCCAAGGGCGCGGTCAATGCCCGCACCATCCATTCGCTGATCTACAGGCCGAAGGGCGAGGAATCGGTGTCGGACGAGGTGACCGGCAAGACGTCGATCTCGCCGACCTTCTCGCTCAACCGGCAAAGCCCGATCGCGCGCGCCAAGCTGGTCGTCATCGACGAGTGCTCGATGGTCGACGAGCAACTCGGCCGCGACCTGATGAGCTTCGGCACGCCGATCCTGGTGCTCGGCGATCCGGCGCAGCTGCCGCCGATATCCGGCGGCGGCTTCTTCACAGAGCACGAACCGGACGTTCTGCTCACCGAAATCCATCGCCAGGCGCGCGACAATCCGATCATACGGCTGGCGCTCGACGTGCGCGAAGGCCGCGAATTCATGCGCGGCGACTACGGCACGGCGCAGGTCATCGGCAAGGAAGACGTCAACCAGGAACTGGTGCTGAAGGCGGACCAGGTGCTGGTCGGCACCAACCGCACGCGCAGGCGCTATAACCAGCGGCTGCGCGAGTTGAAGGGCTTCAACGCCGACTTCCCGCAGGCCGGCGACAAGCTGGTCTGCCTGCGCAACGACCCCGCCAAGGGCCTGCTCAACGGCTCGCTGTGGAAGGTGATGACCTCGTCGCGCGAGACGGTGAAGCCCGGCATCAACCTGCTGGTCTCGCCGGAAGAGGACGATCCGGACCGCGGCGTCGCCAAGATCAAGTTGCTCAAGGCGGCGTTCGAGGACCCCGACGCCGAGATCCCCTGGCAGCAGAAGAAGCGCTTCGACGATTTCGACTATGGCTATGCGCTGACCGTGCACAAGGCGCAGGGTTCGCAATGGAACGACGTCGTGCTGTTCGACGAAAGCTGGGCCTTCAAGGAAACACGCCAGCGCTGGCTCTATACGGCGATCACGCGGGCTGCGGAGCGGCTGACCGTGGTCAGGTAAGGCGGCCCGTCAACGTCGCGCGATCGGTACGGCGCCGAGCCACTTCCAGGCGGCGGCCTCGTCCTCGGCCTTGAAATACTTGAGGTCGACGGGCAGGGGTTTTGCAAGAAGGCCGTGAAACTCGCTAGTCCAGTCCGGCTCGCCGATCGTGGCGCAGCGGCCGACATGCCGCAGCGCCAAGGTCGTGCCCTGTGTGAGCGTTTCGCCGGCGACATTGCTCCAGTCAACACCACCGAGTTCGACGAGCCGCACCAGCACGTCGATCTTCGAATAGAGTGCGCAGGCGGCCTCCAGCAGGCCGAACAGGTTTTCTGCATCGGCGCCGGCGACATCGCCGACGACGTCGATGGCGAAAAGGTCGTCGCGGTCGGTGTCGATGCGGCGTATCACCGGCACGGTTTCGAGGAAATTCACAGGCACCTCCTTCCGCTTGCCGCCGTCCTTCCGTCTGGAACACCGGAACCCCCCTGTCTGTTCCCACCAAAGACGGTATAGATGCGCCGCCAATGCACTCGGGGACCCGAAGCCATGCCCGCCAAGCTTTCCGTCAACCTCAACGCCATCGCCATGCTGCGCAACCGCCGCGATCTGCCCTGGCCGAGCGTGATCCGGCTCGGCCGCATTGCGCTCGCCGCCGGCGCGCATGGGCTGACCGTGCATCCGCGGCCCGATGAGCGGCACACGCGGCGCGCCGATTTGCCTCAGATCAGGGCGCTGATCGACGACGAGTTCCCGAAGGCGGAATTCAACATCGAGGGCCATCCCACGGAGGAATTCCTGGCGCTTGTGGAACAGCACCAGCCCGACCAAGTGACGCTGGTGCCGGACGATCCGAGCCAGGCAACGTCGGACCATGGCTGGAACTTCATCGCCGACGCGGCGTTCCTCACTCCGATCGTCAAGCGGTTGAAGAAAGGCGGCTTTCGCGTGTCGCTGTTTGCCGATTCGGATCCGGGCGGCGTGAATGCCGCGCGCGATACCGGCGCCGACCGTATCGAGCTCTATACGGGCCCATACGGCAGTTGCCATTCCGATTCCATCAAGGCAGCCAAGGAACTGGAAAAATTGGGAAAAACCGCGGATGCGGCATTTGCCGCGGGGCTGCAGGTCAATGCCGGGCACGATCTGACGGTCGACAATTTGCCGGCGCTGGCAAAGCGCATTCCGGCATTGGCCGAAGTGTCAATCGGTCACGGGTTGACAGCCGATGCATTGGAGTATGGCATGGCCGGCACGGTGGGACGGTTTCTCGGAGCTTGCGGTTGGTAGAGAGGCAAGCCCCGCGTTGCCGGCATGGAAGCCATAACGTGACGGCACTTGATATTGCATCGCAGCAAGCGTAGAGCACCGCGCGTTTATCGGAGTGTCGTTTATGGCCCTTGCCAACACTGGTAGTGAGGCAGAACCCGTCGACCAATCGAGCCATCCAGAAATCGAGCAGCACAGCACCAAGGTGTTGATGCTGGGCGCGCTCGGTGTGGTCTATGGCGATATCGGCACGAGCCCGATCTACGCGTTCCGCGAGGCGCTGGTGGCGTCGTCGGGCGGCGAGGTCGCCGAGCGCGGCGACATTCTCGGCGTGCTGTCGCTGATCATTTGGTCGCTGACCATCATCGTCACCATCAAATACATCATGTTCGTGCTGCGCGCCAACAACCGCGGCGAGGGCGGCGTGCTGTCGCTGATGGCGCTGGCGCGCAGCAGTTTTGCCACGCGCTCGGCGATCATCCTCGCCATTGGCATCGTCGGCGCTTCGCTGTTCTTTGGCGATGCGGTCATCACGCCGGCCATCTCGGTGCTGTCCGCGGTCGAAGGCATGAATGTCGTCACGCCTGCCTTCCAGCCTTACGTGGTGCCGCTGACGCTGCTCATCCTAGCGATCCTGTTCGCGGTGCAGCGGTTCGGCACCGGCGGCGTGGCGCTGATCTTCGGCCCGATCACGGCTGTCTGGTTCCTCGCCATCGGCCTGTCAGGCCTCAACCACATCATCGACGATCCCGAAATCCTGCTGGCGGTCAGCCCGCACTACATCGTCGCCTTCCTGATCCATTCGCCGGACGTCGCCTTCGTCACCATCGGCGCCATCTTCCTCGCCGTCACCGGCGCCGAGGCGCTCTATGCCGATCTCGGCCATTTCGGCCGCAAGCCGATCGTGCTCGCCTGGCTGGCGATCGTGTTTCCCTGCCTGCTGCTCAACTACGCCGGGCAGGGCGCCTTCGTGCTGACGAAGAACGGCGTCGTCGGCCATCCGTTCTTTGAAATGAACGAGGGCTGGACGCTGATACCGATGGTGGTGCTGGCGACCGCCGCGACCGTCATCGCCAGCCAGGCGGTGATCTCCGGCGCCTTTTCGCTGACCAGGCAGGCGGTTCAGCTCAACATGCTGCCCAGGCTCGAGATCCTGCACACGTCGGAAAAGCAGTCCGGCCAGATCTACATGCCGCGCGTCAACCTGCTGCTGGCGCTGGTGGTGATGCTGCTGGTGGTCGGCTTCGGCGAATCCAGCAGGCTGGCCTCGGCCTACGGCATCTCGGTGACCGGCAATATGCTGGTGACGACGGTATTGCTCTATGTCGTCATGTCGCGCATCTGGAAATGGCCGTCCTGGCTGGCGATCAGCCTGACGGCGCTATTCGCCTTCATCGACGTCGGTTTCTTCGCCTCCAACATCGTCAAGGTATTCGAGGGTGGCTGGGCGTCGCTGGCGGTGGCCTTCGCGATCATCATGGCCATGTGGACCTGGGTGCGGGGCAGCCGCTACCTGTTCGACAAGACCCGTCGCAACGAGATCCCACTCGATTTCCTCGCCGGCAACCTGCTGAAGAAGAAGCCGCAGCTGGTGTCGGGCACGGCCGTGTTCCTGACCAGCGATCCCTTGAGCGCGCCGACCGCGTTGATGCACAGCCTGAAACACTACAAGGTGCTGCACGAGCAGAACGTCATCCTCTCGGTGGTGACCGCGCCGCAGCCGGTGGTGCCCGACAGCGACCGCGTCAAGATGGAGACGGTCAACGAACTGTTCATGCGGGTGACGCTGAACTTCGGCTATATGGAGCAGCCCAACATCCCGCGCGCGCTGGCGATCTGCCGTAAGCAGGGCTGGAAGTTCGATATCATGACGACGTCCTTCTTCCTGTCGCGGCGTTCGCTGAAAGCCTCTCCCAATTCCGGCATGCCGCTGTGGCAGGACCGGCTGTTCATCGGCCTGGCAAGAACGGCGGCGGATGCGACAGAGTACTTCCAGATCCCAACCGGACGCGTGGTCGAGATCGGCACGCAGGTGGCGATATAGAGAAAGGCCGCGCCCGCAAGGAGCGCGGCCTTCACAGTTGTGAGCGCGTGCTGCCGCCTCAGCCGGCGAGCGCTGCCTTGTTCGCCTCAAGGAACTGCTTCAGCGACTTCGGCTTGCGTCCCGACAGCGTCTCGATCGCGTCCGTCACCATGGAGATGCGGCCGGAGCGGGTGTTGGCGTCGAAGGAAACGATGACGCGGGCGAACTCCTCGGGAACGCCGGCTGCCTTCACGCCCTCGGTCAGGGCCTCGTCGGGCAACTGAATGACTTCCAGCGGTTTGCCGGTGACCTCGCTAACGAGGGCGGCGATCTCGGTCGTTGTATAGGCCTGCGGGCCGGTCAGCGTGTGGATCCGGCTGTCGGTCGAGCCGGAAGCGAGGCCGGCGGCAATCGCGGCGGCCATGTCGTCGCGCGCTCCATGGGCGATACGCCCTTCGCCCGCCGACGTATACCACTTGCCCGAGGCAATTGCGTGCGGCAGCGCCAGGAACAGGTTCTCCTGGTACCAGCCGTTGCGGAAGATCGTGTAGGCGATACCACTCGCCTTGATCGCCTGTTCAGTGCCGTAGTGGTCGCCGGCAAACAGCACCGGCGAGCCCGGCTCCGGATTGGGCATCGAGGTGTAGAGCAGATGCGAAACGCTGGCCGCCTTGGCGGCGGCTACCGCGGCCTGATGCTGCTTGAGGCGCCGGTCGCTCTTGAGGTCGAGGTCGCCGGTCGAGATGATCAGCACTCGGTCGGCACCTTCGAAGGCCTGTTCCAGCGAGGCCTGGTCATTGAAGTCGGCCGCCCTGACGGTGATGCCGAGCGCCGCGAGATCGGCGAGGCTTTCGGGATTGCGCGTGGTGGCGATGATGCGCGCCGGCGCAATCTTCTGCGCGTCGAGCAGATGGCGCAGGACGCTGCGGCCAAGCTGGCCGGAAGCGCCGGTGACTAGAAGGGTTTCGCTCATGGGGGATCCTGATGTTGTGCCGAAGCGGCGGGTGCTTGTGACAGTCTCAAAAAGAGACCAGCACTAAATTAGGAATTGACCGCATCCCGTAAAGAAGGCAGTTTTCAGGGAGGTAGGCACACGCAGGGAACCAACGATGGACGGCAAGATCGTCAATCTGAAATCGAAGATCGAGATCTATAAGGCCATGACGGACGGCGCCAATTTCGCCAATTGCCCGGTTCGCGACGTCATGCAAGGCATGAACGGCAAATGGAGCCCGTTGCTGGTAACGGCGCTTGCGGAAAAGCCTTATCGCTTCGGTGAACTGCGGCGGCTGGTTCCCGACATCTCGCAGCGCATGCTGACCCAGACGCTGCACGAATTGCAGCGCGACGGCTACGTCCATCGCGAGGTGTTCCCAACCAAGCCGCCAAGTGTCGAATACAGCCTGACCGATCTCGGGCGTTCGATGTTCGTGCCCCTGTATCAGCTCGTCCAATGGGCCGAACTCAACCATGACGCGGTGCGCGAGGCGCGTGCCGCATTCGACGCCGCGCAAGCCTAAGGCGCGATGCGTTAGCGCGGTGGCTTGATTTGGCAATGCTGCTGTTCGGGCTGGGCGGGCAATGCAAGAATCTCTCGATATCGCGATTGCCGGCGCCGGGCCGGCCGGGCCGGCCACGGCGCTCCATCTCAACCGGTCAGGACACCACGTCACCGTCTTCGAGCGGTTCGATGAACCGAAGCCGGTCGGTTCCGGGCTGATCCTGCAGCCGACCGGGCTCAGCGTGCTGGCCGAGCTTGGCTTGCTCGACGACATCCTCTCACTGGGCAGCCGCATCGACCGACTGCACGGCGCCGACGCCGGAAGCGGCCGCACGGTGCTCGACGTCCGCTATGACGCCCAACGCGGCGGCCGCTTCGGGCTGGCGGTGCATCGTGCGGCCCTGTTCGGCGTGCTGTTCCGCGCCGCCCGGCGCGAGGCGATCGCTATCGAGACGAATGTCGAAATCGAGGCTAGGAAGCGCGGTGGCCTGATCACCTTGCCGGATGATCTGAGACAAACGCGAAGCCTTGGCGCGCAGGAAGGCCTCGAGGCGCTGCGGATAATCCTGGTCGACCGCTTCCTTCACCGACCGCCGTTCGCTCAGCGCCTGGCGCCATTCCGCGAGCATCGGCTTTCGATCGAGGATGCCGAAATCGCTGATCCGGTCGAAGAGGTCGAAATAGCGGAAGATCGGCCCGTAGACGGTGTCGACCAGTGAAAAATACGCGCCGGCGAACCAGGGCCCCGGGCTCGTGCGGTCTGCCAGTTCCGCCTCCAGCCGATCGAACATCGCCGACAGGCCGCTGGCTTCGGACCGGAACGCGGCCTCGCTGGAAGCGGAGTAGAACCGGCCGATGGCGTTCAGGATGGCTGAACCAAACTCGATCCAGGCGCGGTGCCGGGCGCGCGTCAGCGGATCAACGGGGTGTAGCGGATTGGCTTCGGTTTCCTCGAGGTATTCGAGGATCACCGCCGATTCGAAAATCACCGTCTCCTCGCCATCGCGATCGACGCTGAACAGCGGCACCTTGCCGAGCGGCGAGATCGCCCTGAACCAGTCCGGCTTGTTGGCGAGATCGATCATCACGCGCTCGAATGGCACGCCCTTCTCGGCAAGGGCAATCGCCGCGCGCTGCACATAGGGGCACAAATGATGGCTGACGAGTGTGAGCTTGCCGGACATCTCACTCTCCCCAGACATAGTTGAGCGCGCCGTCCTCGACGCGAGTCGAGAGAAACATCAGGCGCGCGTTTTTAGGCGCCGGCCCTTCGACGCGGTCACCGCTGGCCATATCGAAGGATGCGCCGTGCCACTGGCAGACGAGCTTGCCATCCTTGCAGTCGAGTGGTCCGCCGAAATGCAGGCAGGCATTGGCGGCTGCGCGGACGCGGTCGCCGCTGCGCCAGACATGCACCTCGCGGCCAAAGAACGGGGCAATCAGGCTGCCCGTCTCCGGGATGTCGGCGATCTTGCAGATTTCGTGCTTCATCGGATTTGCCTTTCATATCGATGCAGATGCATCTATATAGATGCAGATGCATTGATCGTCAAGCTTGATGCAATTGCATCTACCTTCTATGATTTGGCATGAACGAGAAAACCTCCCCTTCGCCTGCCGCCATCAAGGCCTGGGCCCGCCTGATACGCGTTTCGCGCCAGCTCGTGGAAAAGGTCGAGGATGCGCTGAAGGAGAACGGCCTGCCGCCGCTTGCCTGGTACGACGTGCTGCACGAGCTTGCCGAAGCGGGCGAGGGCGGGCTGCGGCCGTTCCAGCTGATCGAGCGGACCTTGTTTGCGCAATACAACATCTCGCGGCTGCTGGCGCGGCTCGAGGCCGATGGCCTGGTCGAGAAGCTGCCGGTCGCGGATGACGGCCGCGGCCAGACCATCCGCACAACCGGCAGCGGGCGCGAGACGCGTCGCCGCATGTGGGCCGTCTACGGGCGGTCGATCGCCGAGTTGGTGGGCGCCAGGCTTCCGGTCGAGGACGTTGAGAC
>NZ_RZOJ01000185.1:0-10924 GCF_003998845.1 Mesorhizobium sp. M4A.F.Ca.ET.022.05.2.1
GCCTGGGTGCGGGTCGTTCCGGAAAAATGCTCGACGAGCAGCCTGGCATCCAGCGTCGGATCGGCCACGCCGGCGGCGGCCAGACGTTGCCGCGCCTCCCGCAGCAGCGGCCCGAGCGTGCCGGGCAAAATGTCAGCCATCGAGGCCAATGTCGGCGAGCAGTTTCGACTGGTGGTCGGAGATCAGCGCGTCGACGACCTCGTCGAGCTCGCCCATCATCACCCGGTCGAGCTTGTAGAGAGTGAGGTTGATGCGGTGGTCGGTGAGGCGGCCTTGCGGGAAGTTGTAGGTGCGGATGCGCTCCGAGCGGTCGCCCGAGCCAACCTGCGACTTGCGCGATTCCGAGCGCTCCTCGTCCGCCCTGCTGCGTTCGAGGTCATAGAGCCGCGCCCGCAGGATCTGCATGGCGCGCGCCCGGTTCTGGTGCTGTGACTTTTCCGCCTGCACCACCATGATGCCGGTCGGCAAATGGGTGATGCGCACCGCCGAATCGGTGGTGTTGACGTGCTGGCCGCCGGAACCCGACGCGCGCATCGTGTCGATGCGGATGTCTTCGGCCCGGATCTCGATGTCGACCTCCTCCGCTTCCGGCAGCACGGCGACGGTCGCCGCCGAGGTGTGGATGCGCCCGCCAGCCTCGGTCGCCGGCACGCGCTGCACCCGGTGCACGCCGGACTCGAATTTCAGATGCGCGAACACGCCTTTGCCCGACACCGAGGCGATGATTTCCTTGTAGCCGCCGACCTCGCCGTCGCTTGCGGAGACCACTTCGAAGCGCCAGCCGCGCGAGGCGGCGTAGCGCTCATACATGCGAAACAGGTCGCCGGCGAACAACGCCGCCTCGTCGCCGCCGGTGCCGGCGCGGATTTCCAGAATGGCGTTCTTGTCGTCGGCGGCATCCTTGGGCAGGAGCAGGATCTGGATGTCTTTCCGCAACGTCTCGATGCGGTCCTCGACTTGCGGAAGGTCGGCCTCGGCGAGCGCCCGCATCTCGGCATCGGTGCCCTTGTCGGCGAGCATCGCCTCGAGGTCGGCCTGTTCCTGCTCGGCTGCGCGCAGCGCCCGGATCTTGGCTACCATCTCCTGGATGTCGGCGTATTCCGAGGCCATCCGGACATAGGCGTCCGCAGTCGGCCCGGCCGACATCTGCGCTTCGAGCATCTCGAAACGCTTCACGACTTGATTCATGCGGTCGCGCGGCAGGTTGATCATGGGCTTGGAACTTCGATCGAATTCACATCAGGGCGAGTCGAAAATGGCGAATTTGGAGAACCGGAGCGGAATGTACATTTAGGTACATGAGCACCGGAAGCGCAGAAAATCGACATTTGCAGACCGCCCTCACGTGAATCTAGAGCGGAATCGAGCGGTCGTCGGCAAAGGCTTGCAGCAGGGCGCGCATCGGCAGCCCCTGCGCCGGCGCCATCAGATTGTCGGCGAAGAAGGCTTGCAATTCGTCCAGCGGCAATTCGGTCAGCATCGCCTTGACCGGGCCGATCGAAGCCGGCGACATCGAGATCGAGCGATAGCCGAGGCCGATCAGCGCCATTGCGGATATGGGTTTTCCGGCCAGTTCGCCGCACAGCGTCACCGGCGTGTGATTGCGCACGCCGGCGTCGGCGATCGTCTTCAGAACCCGCAGGAACGGCGCCGACAGCGTGTCGAAGCGGTCCGACAATTGCGTGTTGCCGCGATCGACCGCCATGACGAACTGGAACAGGTCGTTGGAGCCGACCGAGACGAAGTCCACCGCCTTCATCAGTTCGTCTAGCTGAAACAGCAGCGACGGCACTTCCAGCATGGCGCCGAGCTTCAAGCTGGTCGGCAGATGGTGTGCAAAGCGCGACAGGTGCCTGACCTCTCGGTCGATGATCTCGCGCGCCTGCGCGATCTCGCCGAGCTCCGTCACCATCGGCAGCATCAGCTTGAGCTCTCGGCCGCCGCAGGCCTTGAGCAAGGCACGGATCTGCGTCCTGAGCAGACCCGGGCGGTCGAGGGTGAGCCGGATCGCCCGCCAGCCGAGCGCCGGGTTCTCCTCCTGCAACGCCCCCTTGAAGTAAGGCAGCACCTTGTCGCCGCCGATGTCGATGGTGCGAAAGGTCACCGGCTTGCCGCGCGCGGCATCGAGCACGTCGCGATAGAGCCGCTCCTGCGCCTCGGCGCGCGGAAAGGTCGAGGCGACCATGAACTGCAGCTCGGTGCGGAACAAGCCGATTCCGGCCGCGCCCGACTCGGCAAGCTGCGGCAGGTCGACAGCAAGCCCGGCATTCATCAGCAGATCGACAGCAACACCGTCCTTGGTCACCGACGGCTTCTTGCGCAGCTCGCGATAGACCTCCTGCCGCCGCGCGCGGAAGCGCACCTTCTCGGCATAGGCGGCTTCGAGGTCGGGCTGCGGCCTGAGGTGGATCGTGCCCTCCTCGCCGTCGACGATGATGGCGTCGCCGTTTTCCGCCATGGAAACGGCGCCCTTCATCTGTCCGGCGACGGGAATGCCCATGGCTCGCGCCACGATGACGACGTGGCTGGTCGCGGCCCCGTCCTCCAGCACGACGCCGCGCAGCTTGTCCCTGGGGTAGTCGAGCAGTTCGGCCGCGCCCATCGAGCGGGCGACGAGGATGGCATCCTTCGGCAGCGACGCCGCGACATCCTCCGGCCCGCGCCCCATCAGTTGGCGCAGCAGGCGGTTGGCAAGGTCATCGAAATCACTCATCCGCTCGCGCAGATAGGGGTCGGTCATGTGCAGCATGCGGGCGCGCATGTCGCTCTGCACCTTCTCCACCGCCGCTTCCGCCGTCAGGCCGTTGCGGATCGCCTCCTCCAGCCGGCGCACCCAGCCGCTGTCGTTGGCGAACATGCGATAGGCTTCGAGCACCTCGCGGTGTTCGCCCTCGAAGGCGACCTCGCGGCGCTCCAGCATGTCATCGATGGAGAGCCTGAGCGAGCCGAGCGAGGTCTGCAGCCGGCGGACTTCCTCCTCGCTGTCCTCGTTGAACAAATTAGTGACGACGATGCGCGGTTCGTGCAGCACGACATGGCCGAGCCCGACGCCTTCGTTGAAGGAAAGGCCGGTGAAGCTGACGGGGCGGCGCAGGTCGAGCTCCAGGCCCGGGCGGGTCAGCCTGGCGAGATCGCCGGTGGCGATCATCTCGGCGATGACCATCGCCGTCGTTTCCAGCGCCTCGACTTCATCGTCGCGGTAGTGGCGCATGGTCTTGTTCTGCACCACGAGCACGCCAAGCGTCCGCCCTGCCCTGAGCACTGGCACGCCGAGGAAGGAGTTGTAGATCTCTTCGCCGGTCTCCGGCAGGTAGGCGAAGGCCGGATGCTCCTGCGCGTTGGAGAGGTTGAGCGGCCGTGCGCTGGCGGCGATGGTGCCGACGAGACCCTGGCCGAGCCGCAACTGCGCCAGGTGGACGGCGTTCGGATTGAGACCTTCGGTGGCGTAGAGCTCGAGAACCGAATCAGCGCGCAGCACATAGAGCGAGCACACCTCGGCGACCATGTTGGAGGCGATGTCGCGCACGATGCGGTCGAGCCGCTCCTGCGGCTCCAGCGGCTCCTGCATGAGCTCGCGGAGCCGCTTCAGCAGAACGCGCGGGCCACTGGCCGTATCACGCATCGCGGCTTCTTCTCCAATAGAGTCCTTGCCGGCGCAGTTTCCGCCGCGCCCGGCACTCACGCAACAACTGATTCAGTCTTGCTATTGCTTATCCAGACCGTAGACGGAATGCAAAGTGCGAACCGCCAATTCGGTATACGGACCGTCGATCAGTATCGAAATCTTGATCTCGGAAGTGGTGATGGCGCGGATATTGATCGCCTTGTCGGCCAGCGCCTTGAAGGCGGTGGCGGCGACACCCGCGTGGCTGCGCATGCCGATGCCGATGACCGACACCTTCGACATGCCGGCTTCCGACTGCACCACGTCATAGCCGACATCGGCTTTTAGACGCTCCAGCACCGCAAGCGCCTTGTCGACGTCGCCCGACGGCACCGTGAAGGTCATGTCGGTGAACTTGCCGTCCTCGGAGATGTTCTGGACGATCATGTCGACATTGATGTTGGCTTCGGCCAGCGGCCCGAAGATGCCGGCGGCAACGCCGGGGCGATCGCCGACGCGGCGCAGCGAAATCTGCGCCTCGTCCTTGGCGTAGGCAATTCCGGTGACGACCTGCTGTTCCACGATCTCTTCCTCGTCGCAAATAAGCGTTCCGGGCGGATTGAGCAAATCCCCCATTCCGGGCGCGTCGGGATCGTCGAAGGACGACCGCACGAAGGTACGCACCCTGTGCACCATGGCAAGCTCGACCGAGCGCACCTGCAGCACCTTGGCGCCGAGCGAGGCCATTTCGAGCATTTCCTCGAAGGAAATCTTGGCCAGCCGCCGCGCCTTCGGCTCGATGCGCGGATCGGTGGTGTAGACGCCGTCGACATCGGTGTAGATGTCGCAGCGGTCGGCCTTGACCGCCGCCGCGATGGCCACGGCACTCGTGTCGGAGCCGCCGCGGCCCAGCGTCGCGATGCGGTTGTCCGGCCCGATGCCCTGGAAGCCGGCGATGACGGCGACCTGGCCCTCGCCGAAGCGCTTGATCAGGAAGGCGCCGTCGATGTCGAGGATGCGCGCCGCGCCATGCGCGTTGTCGGTCTTGATCGGGATCTGCCAGCCCTGCCATGAGCGGGCGTGCACGCCCATGTTCTGCAGCGTGATCGCCAGCAGGCCGGCCGTGACCTGCTCGCCGGAGGCGACCACGGCGTCATATTCGCGCGCGTCGTGCATCGGCGAGGCCTCGCGCGTCCAGCCGACCAGTTCATTGGTCTTGCCGGCCATCGCCGAGACCACGACGGCGACCTCATGGCCGGCGTCGACCTCGCGTTTGACATGGCGCGCCACGTTGCGGATGCGGGCGATGTCGGCGACGGACGTTCCGCCGAATTTCATCACGATGCGCGCCATGGAAACGAAATGCCTTTGACTGGATGCTGGGCCGTGGAGCCGAAAAAACACGCCGGCCAAGGCCGGGTGCTGAATGCGCGGCCTCCTTAGCCAAATGATCAGGATTTCGCAAGCATGGCGCGCAACAACGATTCGCATTGAAAATATCGGGGTTGCTGACAGATTTGAGCACCAGGTCATGCGATAGATGAACCTGGAAGCCCGACAACGAGGAGGATAGATGGCCGAGACCCTGGAAATCGTCACCTTCCGGTTGAAGCCCGGAACCGAAGCGGGCTTTGTCGCCGGCAACGGCCTGCTCAGCGACTGGCTGACGCGGCAGCCCGGTTTCCTCAGCCGCTGCCTGGCCAGGCAGGACAACGGCGGCTGGGTCGATCTGGTGCGCTGGCAAAGCCGCGAGCAGGCGCTTGCCGCCGCCGGCCGGATCATGGCGGAGATCGGCGATTGCGACGCCATGCGTGCCATCGATCCCGCCAGCGTCGACATGAAGCACCTGGCGGTCGCGCTCGCCAGTTGACCCGCCGTCGCGCCTGCCGACCGACGGCCAAGCTGCCGCGACTGAAGGATGTGGCCGGCGTCACCAGATGCGCCGCCGCGCATCGGTATGGCAGCTGTCGAGAAAAGCCGCCTTGACATTCGCGGCCCGGCAACCGACTTCCTAGCGTTCGAGGAGACCCGCCCCATGCCAGAACCCCGACGGTCGACGATCGATGCCGGAGAAGTGGAACGCTTCTCCGCGCTTGCCGCTGAATGGTGGAACCCGAACGGCAAATTCAGGCCGCTGCACAAGTTCAATCCGGTCCGGCTTGCCTACATCCGCGACCAGGTGGCGGCACGCTTTGGCCGCGATCCGCGCGCGGCGCGGCCGTTCGAGGGCCTGCGTTTTCTCGACATCGGCTGCGGCGGCGGGCTTTTGTGCGAGCCGATGGCCAGGCTCGGCGCCGAAGTGGTCGGCGCCGACGCTTCCGTCACCAACATCGAGGTGGCAAAGCTGCATGCGGCCGAGGTCGGCGTCAGTGTCGACTACCGCGCCACGACGGCGGAGGACCTCGCCGACGCCGGCGAGACATTCGACGTCATCCTCAACATGGAAGTGGTGGAGCACGTCGCCGACATCGACCTGTTCGTCGCCAAATGCGGCCAGATGGTCAAGCCCGGCGGCATCATGTTCGTCGCCACCATCAACCGCACGCTGAAGGCGCTCGGCCTTGCCATCATCGGCGCCGAATATGTGCTGCGCTGGCTGCCGCGCGGCACACACCAGTTCGGCAAGTTGGTGCGGCCGGAAGAACTGGAAAAGGCGCTTGGTGCTGCCGGCCTGACCATCATCGACCGCACCGGCGTCGTCTACCATCCGCTGGCCGACCGCTGGCAGCGGTCGAAGGACATGGACGTCAACTACATGGTGCTGGCCGAAAAGGGATCGGTCTGAGCGATCTCCTCGGCATCGATCTCGGAGCTCACGCTGCCTGACCCTGCAGCCTGGCACTGGTCTGGCTCTGCGCCCTGGTGGTGATGAACACGCCAGCGGTGATGATCATCGCACCCATCCAGGTCAGCAACTGGTAGTGCTCGCCAAGGAAGATCGTGCCGGCGAACAGGCCGACAGCAGCCGCGACGTAGCCGATCTGGCTGAGATAGACCGGGCCGCCGACCGCCTGCAGGCGGAAGAAGAAGGCAAACATCGCCGAGGCCGACGCCACCTGGCCGGCGACCACCAGCGGCACGCCGCTGAGCGGGACAAATGCGCTCTTGCCCAGCAAGGCCAGAATGCCTGCCAGCAGCAGCGTGGCCGAGGCCAGATGGCTGCCGACGGCAAGCTCGATCGGACCGGTCTCTTCGGGCCAGTCGACGGTGCGGTAGATATTGCCGGCGGCGAGGCTGACCGGGATCAGCAGCCCGACCGCCACCCAGAAGAACTCGGCCGGCTGGCCGGCCTCGCCGCGCGTGACCGCTACCATCACCGCACCGACGAAGCCGACGGCGATGCCGACGACACCGAGCAGATTCGGCCGCCTGACGCCGAGTAGGATCGAGAACACCAGCGTGACGACCGGCGACAGCGTGAACATGATGCCGGTGTAACCGGCGCCGAGATGCGGAATGGCCGAGAACATCAACAAATTGGGGAAGGCATAGGACACTGCCGCGGTGATGAAGAAATAGCGCAGCCTGTGTGCCGTCAGCCGAATACGCTCGCCGCGCAAAAGAAGCGCCAGCAACAGCACGCCGCCGGCGCCGAGCGAGATGACGAAGGCCCAGACCATGGCCGGCACACCGGCCGCCGTCGCCAGCTTGCCGAACGGCAGCGTCAGGCCGAGCAGGCTGCCGGTGACGACCAGCAGGCCGGCAGCCGAGTCCCAGAGAAATTTCATCAGATGGTCCCGTAGTTCAATCGCGGCGCTTGGCCGCTATTGTGTTTTGCGATAACATAGTGCAGAGATTCTTTATGTCAAGATACTTTTCGGTGAGATAGATGGATCGGGCGGCAAGGGCGATCGAGCAGTGGCAAAGGGAACGGCCAGACCTGGACGTCTCGCCTATGGCCGTGATCGGACGGCTGAACGAAGCCGCCTCGCTGATCTCGCGCGAGCGGCTGGCGCCGCTGTTTGCCCGCTTCGGATTGCAGCAAGGCGAGTTCGACGTGCTGGCGACCCTGCGCCGGTCCGGCAAGCCCTACGCGCTGACGCCGACCGATCTCTACGAGGCGACGATGGTGACTTCCGGCGCCATGACCGCCCGCCTCGACCGGCTGGAAAAGGCCGGTTTGATCATGCGCGCGCCGCACCCCAGCGACCGGCGCGGGGTTGTCGTTGCGCTCACCGAAAAGGGCCTGGCCGTGACCGATGAGGCACTCGTCGCCCATGTCGCCAACGAACATGACATCCTCGCCGGACTGACGCGCGAGGAGCGGGAGACGCTCGCGAGATTGCTCGGGAAGCTGATCGAAAGCTTGGGCTAGCCTGGCTGGATGCTCAGTTCCGGTCGTCCGGAAAGGTCGGGATTGGCGTGAACTCGACGCCGTCCTCGGCCAGGCTCTTCGCTTCCTCCGGCGTCGCCTCGCCATAGATGCCGCGCGGATCGGTCTCGCCGAAATGGATCTTGCGCGCTTCCTCGGCGAACTTGTCGCCGACATAGTCGGCGTTCTCGCGCACCTTCTCGGCGAGCGCCTTCAACTGCGCCAATGCCTGCTTCTGCGCCTCGCCCATGGCGAGCGCGATCTTTTCCTGTTTGCGCCCGGTCGAGACGGCCGGCGCCATCAGCGCCTTGTCAACCTTGTGCGAGCCGCAGCTCGGGCAATCGACCAAGCCACGCTTCTTCTGCGTGCCGAAATCGTCATTGCTGCGGAACCACGCCTCGAATTCGTGTTCGTGCTCGCAGATCAGGGAAAAACGGATCAAGAAGCTGCACCCCTGAGACGCGGCGCCTCGCCGGCATTGACGGCGAACTCGCGCGCGTTCTTCAGATTGGGGATCTTCCTGCGCGCGGCGAGCGACTGCGCTGGATCGATCTCGGCGACGATCACGCCGGGCTCCTCATGGGCGGCTTCCGCCACGATGCGGCCCCACGGGTCGACGATCAGCGAGTGGCCAAAAGTCTCGCGGCCGTCCTCGTGCAGGCCCCCTTGCGCGGCCGCAACCACATAGGCGCCGTTCTCGATGGCGCGAGCCCGAAGCAGCACGTGCCAGTGTGCTTCGCCGGTCTGCCGGGTGAAGGCGGCGGGCACCGAAAGCACATTGGCGCCGGCCAGCGCCTCGGCGCGGAACAGCTGCGGGAAGCGCAGGTCGTAGCAGACGGCAAAGCCGAGCCTGGCACCGTCGATCTCGGCGATGACGGCCTCGGTGCCCGGCTCGTAGGCGGCGGATTCGCGCCAGCTCTCGCCATTGTCGAGGTCGACGTCGAACATGTGGATCTTGTCGTAGCTGGCGATGGTGGTGCCATCGGGCGCGAACAGCAACGCGCGGTTGGCCAGCTTGCCGTCGGCGCGCAGGATGGCGGTCGAGCCTATATGCAGGAAGATGCCGAGCTCCTTCGCCAGCTTCCGGGCGGTCGAAACGATGATGTCCTTGTCCTCTGAGGTGAAGGAAGCGGCCCGCGCCTCCTTGTCGCGCACCAGCGCGCCGGTCATCTCGGGGGTCTGCACATAGGTGGCGCCCAGGCCTGCCGCCTCGCGCACCAGACGCTCCAGATCGACCGCGTTGCGCTCGGGGCTGGTGCCCGAACGCATCTGCACCGCCGCTGCCTTGAAACCACCCATGATCAACCCCTCGAACCGTCGGCGAGCAGCGCATCGAGCCGGCCCTCGGCCTCCAGCTCGTGGAGGTCGTCGGAGCCGCCGACATGCGTGTCGCCGATGAAAATCTGCGGAAATGTAGAGCGGCCATGCGCCCGGGAAATCATTTCCTGGCGCAGTTCCGGCGAGAAGGAGGCATCGTGCTCGGTGTAGGCGACGCCCTTGCGCTCGAGCAGCCGCTTGGCCGCGGTGCAATAGCCACACATCATGCGCGTATAGATCGTCACATCAATCATCGATCAGCATTCCTGCATGTCACCTGGAAGCGCGCAGCGCTCTGGGACAACAACAACATTTGTCGTTTTATATAGTCGCGGACTCGTCGGCTCGAAAGTCCCCTGGCAAAACGCGCGCGAAGGTCAGCACGTCGACGGCGCCGGCGCCGCCCTTCTTCAGTGCCTTGGCCACCGATCTCACGGTCGCGCCGGTGGTGTAGACATCGTCGACCAACAGCACCCGGCGGCCGGCGATCTCGATCTCCGCCTCGGACGGCACGCGGAAGGCGGCGCGCACATTGTCCTCGCGCTCCTGCCGCTCCAGCCCGACCTGCTGGCGGGTGAGCTTCACGCGCCTCACAACCGAAGCCGAGAAAGGCAGGCCGCTGAGGTGCGACACCGCCCTCGCCAGCTCGGCCGACTGGTTGAACTGCCGCCGGAAGAAGCGCCGCCAGTGCAACGGCACCGGCACGACGAGATCAGCCTCCGCGATCAGCTCGGCTCCGGCACGCTGCATCCAGCGCGCCATCCATGGCGCCAGATCCGTACGGTCTTGGTATTTCAGGCCCTGCACCATCTGGCGCGCGACGCCGGAATAGACGACCGCCGCCCGCGCCCTTTCGAAGGGCGGCGGATCGGCGATCGCCTCGGCCGAGAGGAACCCTTCGCCCATGTCGTGGGTGAACGGCGTGCCCATCACCGCGCACCAGGGCCGTTCCAGCAGCCTGAGCTTCGGCCAGCAGGTGCCGCACAGCACCCCGGGCAGCGAGACATGGCGACGGCAGCCGGCGCAGACCGGCGGAAACAGGATGCGCGCCGGCAAGGCCAATGCCCTTCGCGCGATGGTCGCGAGTTCAACGGTCTTGATCTTCGGCATTGGATCGGCCACGTGGTTTCGTCGCCGCTCCACTATATCAGAGAGCGGGAAACAGGAACCTGCCCGTTGCAGCCTATCATCGACACCTCGCTCTGGCTGGTGCGCAAGCGTCGCGCCCTGGCCCACCCCGTGGGCGGCGCCGATTTCCTGATGCGGCGGGCAGCCGATGACCTTGCCGACCGGCTCGGCGCGGTCGAGCGCAGCTTCGGCAAGGCGGCCGCGCTGTTTTGCCAGACGCCGGCGGCAGGGGATGTGCTCGCCGAGAGCGGCAAGGCGGCGGAGATAGCGCGCGTCGAAGCGGACACTGCCTTCCTCGCAGGCGCAGCCGGGCTGGTGGCGGCGCTCGAAACTGTGCCGTTCGAGGCGCAAAGCCTCGACCTCGTCGTGTCGCTGCTGTCGCTGCAGGCGATGAACGATATTCCCGGCATGCTGGCCCAGATCCGGCGGGCGCTGCGGCCCGACGGGCTTTTTCTCGGCGCCCTGGCCGGCGCCGGCACGCTTTCCGAACTGCGCGAGAGCCTGCTCGCCGCCGAGACCGAGCTCTACGGCGGCGCCAGCCCGCGCGTCATTCCCTTCACCGA
>NZ_RZOJ01000186.1:0-10920 GCF_003998845.1 Mesorhizobium sp. M4A.F.Ca.ET.022.05.2.1
CCCATGTCCATTCTCGTCGACAAGAACACCAAGGTTCTCGTGCAGGGCCTGACCGGCAAGACCGGCACGTTCCATACCGAGCAGGCGCTGGCCTATCACGGCACCAAGATGGTGGGCGGCATCCACCCGAAGAAGGGCGGCGAGACCTGGACCGGCGCCAAGGGCGAGAGCCTGCCGATCTTCGCCACGGTCGCCGAAGGCAAGGAAAAGACCGGCGCCAACGCCTCCGTCATCTATGTGCCGCCGGCGGGCGCGGGCGAGGCCATCATCGAGGCGATCGAGGCCGAGATCCCGCTCATCGTCTGCATCACCGAAGGCATCCCGGTGATGGACATGGTCAAGGTCAAGGCGCGGCTCGACCGCTCGACCTCGCGGCTGATCGGTCCGAACTGCCCGGGCGTGCTGACGCCCGACGAATGCAAGATCGGCATCATGCCCGGCAACATCTTCCGCAAGGGTTCGGTCGGCGTTGTTTCCCGCTCGGGAACGCTTACCTATGAGGCGGTCTTCCAGACCACCAATGTCGGCCTCGGCCAGACCACCGCCGTCGGCATCGGCGGCGATCCGGTCAAGGGCACTGAATTCATCGACATGCTGGAAATGTTCCTCGCCGACGACGAGACCAAGTCGATCATCATGATCGGCGAGATCGGCGGTTCGGCCGAGGAAGACGCCGCGCAGTTCCTCAAGGACGAAGCCAAACGCGGCCGCAAGAAGCCGATGGCGGGCTTCATCGCCGGGCGCACGGCACCGGCCGGCCGCACCATGGGCCACGCCGGCGCGGTCATCTCCGGCGGCAAGGGCGGCGCGGAAGACAAGATCGCGGCGATGGAATCGGCCGGCATCAAGGTTTCGCCGTCGCCGGCAAGGCTCGGCACGACGCTGGTCGAGGCGATCAAGGGTCAGTGAATAGTGAATGGTGAATAGTGAATGGCAAGTACGGATGAGTGGCGGTGCAAAATCGAGGGAAGTCCCGGGTTTTCTGCTGACCATTCACCACTCACTATTCACCATTCACCCTGAAAAGGAGACGGAGCCAGGCTCCGACAAGTGACATGGCACGACAAGATCAGGCCAACGACCAATTCTCGCTCACCTCTTTCCTCTATGGCGGCAATGCCGACTATATCGACGCGCTTTATGCCGCCTATGAGGACGATCCTGAATCGGTCAATCCCGAATGGCAGGACTTCTTCGCGGCGCTGAAGGACGACGCCGCGGACGTTCGCAAGAACGCCAAGGGCGCTTCCTGGGCCAAGCCCTCCTGGCCGATGCAGGCCAATGGCGAACTGGTGTCGGCGCTCGACGGCAATTGGGGCCTGGTCGAAAAGGCGATCGAGAAGAAGGTCAAGGAGAAGGCGGTCACCAACGGCGTCGTCTTGTCCGATGCCGACGTGCACCAGGCGACGCGCGATTCCGTGCGCGCCATCATGATGATCCGTGCCTACCGCATGCGCGGCCATTTGCATGCCAATCTGGACCCGCTCGGCATCGCCAAGCCGCTCGAGGACTATAACGAGCTGTCACCCGAGAATTACGGCTTCACGTCAGCCGATTACGACCGGCCGATCTTCCTCGACAATGTGCTCGGGCTCGAATTCGGCACCATCCGGCAGATGCTGGAGATTCTCACCCGCACCTACTGCTCGACGCTCGGCGTCGAGTTCATGCACATCTCCGATCCGGAAGAAAAGGCGTGGATCCAGGCGCGCATCGAGGGCGCCGACAAGGAGATCACCTTCACCGCGACCGGCAAGAAGGCGATCCTGCAGAAGCTGATTGAATCGGAAGGCTTCGAGCAGTTCGCCGACGTCAAGTACAAGGGCACCAAGCGCTTCGGCCTCGACGGCGGCGAAGCCCTGATCCCGGCGCTGGAGCAGATACTCAAGCGCGGCGGCCAGCTCGGCCTGAAGGAGGTCGTGCTTGGCATGGCGCATCGCGGCCGCCTCAACGTGCTCTCCCAGGTGTTGGCCAAGCCGCACCGCGCCATCTTCCACGAGTTCAAGGGCGGCTCGGCAGCACCCGACGAGGTCGAGGGCTCGGGCGACGTCAAGTACCATCTTGGCGCCTCGTCGGACCGCGAGTTCGACGGCAACAAGGTGCACCTGTCGCTGACCGCCAACCCCTCGCATCTGGAAATCGTCGACCCGGTGGTGATGGGCAAGGCGCGCGCCAAGCAGGATCAGCTCGCCGGCCGCGAGCGTGGCGAGATCGTGCCGCTATCGGAACGCGCCAAGGTGATGCCGCTCCTGCTGCACGGCGACGCGGCCTTCGCCGGCCAAGGCGTGATCGCCGAAATCCTCGGCCTGTCCGGCCTGCGCGGCCACCGCGTTGCCGGCACGCTGCATTTCATCATCAACAACCAGATCGGCTTCACCACCAATCCGCGCTTCTCGCGCTCCTCGCCCTATCCGTCGGATGTGGCCAAGATGATCGAGGCGCCGATCTTCCACGTCAATGGCGACGATCCGGAAGCCGTGGTGCACGGCGCCAAGGTGGCGACCGAGTTCCGCATGAAGTTCCACAAGCCGGTAGTGGTGGACATGTTCTGCTACCGCCGCTTCGGCCACAATGAGGGCGACGAGCCGGCCTTCACCCAGCCGATCATGTACCGCGCCATCCGCACCCACAAGACGACGGTGCAGATCTATGCCGACCGGCTGATCGCCGAGGGCCACATCACCCAGGCCGAATTCGACAAGATGAAGGCCGACTGGCGGGCGCATCTGGAAGCCGAATGGGAGGTTGGCCAGTCCTACAAGCCGAACAAGGCCGACTGGCTGGACGGCGCCTGGTCCGGCCTGCGCACGGCCGACAACCAGGATGAGCAACGGCGCGGCAAGACCGCCGTGCCGGTCAAGACGCTGAAGGAGATCGGCAAGAAGCTGACCGAGGTGCCGAAGGGTTTCGAGGCGCACAAGACGATCGTCCGCTTCCTCGAGAACCGCCGCCAGTCGATCGAATCCGGCGAAGGCATCGACTGGTCGACGGCCGAGGCGCTGGCCTTCGGCGCCATCCTTCTCGACGGCAACCCGATCCGCCTCTCCGGCCAGGACTCGGAGCGCGGCACCTTCTCGCAGCGCCATTCGGTGCTCTACGACCAGCGCGACGAGACGCGTTACATCCCGCTCAACAATCTGTCGGCGGCGCAGGCCGGCTACGAGGTCATCAACTCGATGCTGTCGGAAGAGGCCGTGCTCGGCTTCGAATATGGCTATAGCCTGGCCGAGCCGAAGGCGCTGACGCTGTGGGAAGCGCAGTTCGGCGACTTCGCCAACGGCGCCCAGGTGGTGTTCGACCAGTTCATCTCATCCGGCGAGCGCAAGTGGCTCAGAATGTCGGGGCTCGTCTGCCTACTGCCGCATGGCTATGAGGGCCAGGGACCCGAGCACTCGTCGGCCAGGCTCGAGCGCTTCCTGCAGCTCTGCGCCGAAGACAATATGCAGGTGGCCAACGTCACCACGCCGGCCAACTACTTCCACATCTTGCGCCGGCAATTGAAGCGCGATTTCCGCAAGCCGCTGATCCTGATGACGCCGAAGTCGCTGCTGCGCCACAAGCGGGCGGTGTCGACGCTTTCGGAGATTTCGGGCGAAAGCTCGTTCCACCGGCTGTTGTGGGACGACGCGCAGCTGTTGCCGAACCAGGCGATCAAGCTGACCAAGGATTCCAAGATCCGCCGCGTCGTGCTGTGTTCGGGCAAGGTCTATTACGACCTCTACGAGGAACGCGAGAAGCGCGGCATCAACGACATCTACCTGTTGCGCGTCGAGCAGCTCTATCCGTTCCCGGCCAAGGCGCTGATCACCGAACTGTCACGCTTCCGCAATGCCGAGATGGTGTGGTGCCAGGAGGAGCCCAAGAACATGGGCGCCTGGTCGTTCATCGACCCCTATCTGGAATGGGTGCTGGCACATATCGACGCCAAGCATCAGCGGGTGCGCTACACCGGCCGTCCGGCCTCGGCCTCGCCGGCGACCGGGTTGATGTCGAAGCATCTCAGCCAGCTCGCCGCCTTGCTCGACGACGCGCTCGGCGAATAGAACCTTAACGAGACAGAACGGACAGGCACAATGGCTACCGAAATCCGCGTCCCCACCCTCGGCGAATCCGTCACCGAAGCGACCATCGGCAAATGGTTCAAGAAGGTTGGCGACGCGATCGCCGCCGATGAGCCGCTGGTCGAGCTCGAGACCGACAAGGTGACGGTGGAAGTGCCGTCCCCGGGCGCCGGAACGCTGGGCGAGATCATCGCAAAGGAAGGCGAGACGGTCGGCGTCGGCGCGCTGCTCGGCTCGATCTCGGCCGGCGGCGAGGCGGCGGCGCCCGCGACCAAGCCGCAAGCCGTGTCGCAGGCCTCCAGCCCCGAGGCGGCGTCCACCGTCAAGCAGGCTGCCGCCGAGACCGCCAAGATCGCCGGCGATGCCGGCGCGATCGAGCAGCGCTCCATGCCGCCGGCGCCGGCGGCGGCGAAGCTGATCGCCGAGGCCAACCTCGCGGTCGACCAGATCACCGGCACCGGCAAGCGCGGCCAGGTGCTGAAGGGCGACGTGCTCGACGCCATCGCCAGGGGCGCGCCGTCGCAGCCGGCCGAGACGCCGAAATCGGCGCCGGCCCCGGTCGTCGTCCGCGCGCCGTCGCCGGCCGAAGACGCCCCGCGCGAGGAGCGCGTGCGCATGACCAAGCTGCGCCAGACCATCGCGCGGCGGCTCAAGGAAGCGCAGTCGACCGCCGCCATGCTCACCACCTTCAACGAGGTCGACATGAGCGCGGTGATGGCGCTGCGATCCAAGTACAAGGACGTGTTCGAGAAGAAGCACGGCGTGAAGCTCGGCTTCATGGGCTTCTTCACCAAGGCGGTGACGCATGCGCTGAAGGAGATCCCGGCGGTCAACGCCGAGATCGACGGCACCGACATCATCTACAAGAACTTCGCCCATGTCGGCGTCGCCGTCGGCACCGACAAGGGCCTGGTGGTGCCGGTGGTGCGGGATGCCGACCAGATGGGAATAGCCGAGATCGAGAAGGAGATCGGCCGCCTCGGCCTCGCCGCGCGCGACGGCAAGCTTTCCGTCGCCGACATGCAGGGCGGCACCTTCACCATCTCCAATGGCGGCGTCTACGGGTCGCTGATGTCGACGCCGATCCTGAATGCGCCGCAGTCGGGCATCCTCGGCATGCACAAGATCCAGGACCGGCCGGTGGTGGTCGGCGGCCAGATCGTGATCCGGCCGATGATGTACCTGGCGCTCAGCTACGACCACCGCATCGTCGACGGCAAGGAAGCGGTGACCTTCCTGGTGCGCGTCAAGGAAAGCCTGGAGGATCCGGAACGGCTGGTGCTCGATCTGTGATCGAAGGCTGACCCGCTATGAGTGGCTGGCTGGAGCACCTGGGGTTCGGGCTGGGGCGTGCGGCGCGCGGCTTACAGCGGGTTTTTCGGCGCGGCCTTGTCGGACTGGGCCTGTCCACGGCTATCCCTTCGCTGGCAATCGCCGCACAATGGGATCCGGCAAAGGCGAGCAGCAACCTCGGTATCTTCGCGCTCAGCGAGACGCAACTGGCGGAGCGCAAGATAGCGATCACGCCAATCGGAGACCTTGAGTTGCCGACAGGTGAGATCATCGCCTGCGATCCCCTGGTTACAAGCGATGACTGGCCGGCGCTGAGCCGCAAGGTGAAGCCCGGGCACTATCCGGTTTCGCTGTTCGAGGCGCAGGGCCGTGTGGCGGACGCCGCCTGCCCGCTGGAACTCGCCGTCTATGGCGATGCCGAAAGCGAGGCCGGCATCGATTTCAGGCCGACCATGGACTCGGCCACCGTCACCAACAGCTTCAAGATGCTGCTCGACAAGGGCGTGGTGCTGGACGGTATCGTCATGTGGACCGACGGCGTGGCGCGGCCGCATGGCTCGCTGATGTACAAATGCCCGACCGGCGACGTGACCGGCGATGAACTCGCCGCCTGCACGGTGTGGGAGGGCGTCGTCTACAGCGCCGACGACAAGGGCAACATCGCGCTGCTGCCGGCCGAAGGCGCGGAGGCGCCGAAAAGCCTGATCTTTCCAGATCTAGGTGCTTCGCTGCAGATGTCGGCCGCCTATGGCCCGGACGGCTTTTCCAAGGTGCCGTGGGATGTCTTCCTGCTGAAAGGCTGCCAGGAATGAGCGCGGACAAGAAGACGCTGCTGGTCACCGGCGGCAGCCGCGGCATCGGCGCCGCCATCTGCCGGCAGGCCAGCCAGGCCGGCTATCGTGTCGCTGTCAATTTTGTCTCCAACCAGGCAGTCGCCGAGGCGCTCGTCGCCGAACTCAAGGCCGCGGGCGGCGAGGCCATTGCCGTCAAGGGCGATGTCGGCAACGAGGCCGATGTGCTGGCGATGTTCGAGGCGGTGGACAGAACCTTCGGCCGGCTCGATGCTTTCGTCAACAATGCCGGCATCGTCGACGCCAAGACGCGCGTCGACGAGATGAGCGCCGCGCGGGTAGAGCGCATGATGCGCGTCAATGTCGTCGGCTCCTTCCTCTGCGCGCGTGAGGCGGTCAAGCGCATGTCGACCCGGCATGGCGGCAAGGGCGGCGGCATCGTCAACATCTCTTCCGCCGCGGCGAGGCTGGGTTCGCCCGGCGAATATGTCGACTACGCCGCCTCCAAGGGCGCGATCGACACTTTGACCATCGGCCTGGCGCGCGAGGTGGCGACGGAAGGCATCCGCGTCAATGCGGTCAGCCCCGGCATCACCGACACCGAGATCCACGCGTCCGGCGGCCAGCCCGATCGTGTGGCGCGGATGCAGGATATGCTGCCGATGAAGAGGGCGGGGACGGCCGATGAGGTCGCCAGCGCCGTTCTCTATCTTCTGTCGGATGCGGCCTCCTATATAACGGGCGCGATCCTGAATGTGAGCGGCGGCCGCTGAAGGCCGGATAAAGGGACAACACCATGGCTTATGACGTTGTAATCATCGGATCGGGACCGGGCGGCTATGTCTGCGCCATCAAGGCGGCGCAGCTCGGGCTGAAGACGGCGGTGATCGAGAAGAACGCCACCTTCGGCGGCACCTGCCTCAACATCGGCTGCATCCCGTCGAAGGCGCTGCTTCACGCCTCCGAGATGTTCGCCGAGGCCGGCCATTCCTTCGACACGCTCGGCGTCGAAATCGGCACGCCGAAGCTCAATCTGAAGAAGATGATGGCGCACAAGGACGCGACCGTGACGGCCAACGTCAACGGCGTCGCCTTCCTGTTCAAGAAGAACAAGATCGATAGCTTCCAAGGCACCGGCAAGGTGGTCGCAGCCGGCAAGGTCTCGGTCACCGGTGAGGACGGCAAGGTCGAGGAGATCGAGACCAAGAACATCGTGATCGCCACCGGCTCGGACGTTGCCGGCATTCCCGGCGTCAAGGTCGACTTCGACGAGAAGGTGATCGTGTCGTCGACCGGCGCGCTGTCGCTGGAAAAGGTGCCGGGCCATCTGGTGGTGGTCGGCGGTGGCGTCATCGGGCTGGAGCTCGGCTCGGTCTGGGCCAGGCTCGGCGCCAAGGTCACTGTCGTCGAATTCCTCGACGCCATCCTCGGCGGCATGGACGGCGAAGTTTCGAAACAGTTCCAGCGGCTGCTTTCCAAGCAGGGTTTCGAGTTCAAGCTCGGCGCCAAGGTCACCGGAGTCGCCAAGGCCAAGAAGGGCGCCAGCATCACCTTCGAGCCGGTGAAGGGAGGCGCCGCCGAAACGATCGCCGCCGACGTGGTGCTGGTCGCCACCGGCCGCCGCCCCTATGCCGACAGCCTCGGGCTGAAGGAAGCCGGCGTCGAGGTCGACGAGCGCGGCCGCGTCAAGACCGACCGGCACCTCAGGACCAACGTGCCCGGCATCTACGCCATCGGCGACGTCATCGCCGGGCCGATGCTGGCGCACAAGGCCGAGGACGAGGGCGTGTCGGTGGCCGAGATCATTGCCGGCCAGGCCGGCCATGTGAACTACGACGTGATCCCGAGCGTCGTCTATACCAGCCCGGAGATCGCCTCGGTCGGCAAGACCGAGGAGGAGTTGAAGAAGGCCGGCATCGACTATAAGGCCGGCAAGTTCCCGTTCACCGCCAATGGCCGGGCGCGCGCCATGCTGCATACCGACGGCTTCGTCAAGATCCTGGCCGACAAGCAAAGCGACCGCGTGCTCGGAGTCCACATCGTCGGCTTCGGCGCCGGCGAGATGATCCACGAGGCGGCGGTGCTGATGGAGTTCGGCGGCTCGTCGGAAGATCTAGCCCGTACCTGCCACGCACACCCGACGATGTCGGAAGCGGTGAAGGAAGCGGCGCTGGCCACCTTCTTCAAGCCGATCCACATCTAGCTGCGCGCCACGCGGCGGCGCCGAACGCCCGTCGAAAACGTGGTTGCCACCAAACAAAACGGCCCGCCTTTCGGCGGGCCGTTCGTCGTTGAGCTAAGCCTGATTACGGAGACGGCGCAGGTGCCGGAGCGGGCGCCGGGGCCGGTGCTGGCGCGGGAGCCGGCTCTGGTGCCGGAGCGGGCGCTGGCGCAGGTGCCGGGGCAGGTTCCGCAGGTTTCATCGGCTCGGGAGCGGGCGCCGGTGTGCTGGCGGCCGGCGGCTCGGCGGGCGCCGGAGCTTCGCCGCTTCTTCCGAAAACATAGTAGGCAACAATGGCCAGGATAATGACCACCAGGGCAATCAGCCAGCCACTGCCGCCGCCGCCCGATCTGGGAGTGTCGTTAGGGTTCGCCATAAAAGTGTCCTCCGTGGATGAAAAGTATCAAATAACAACCGTCAACGCGCGACCGTTGAACGGGTTTCATACTAGGCCCGGAAAATGCTGAAAGCAGGGCAATTCTGACCTGGGATCCCCTGCCGGCAGGCATTTCCACCACAAAATGGGTCGGGATCGAGCCGAACCCGGTCTTTCGACACCATTCGGCACGAAACCGGGGAGCCTTGCGCCGCCAAGTCACGAATCAGCACGGCACCGGCGCTCCTTCCCGATCGAAGCGCAACCCGGCCGTGCGGATCAGTCGACGGCGGTCACCGTGTAGCCGGCCTTGCGAAAATCCTCGACCAGCCCCTGCGGGCCGGGAAGGTGCAAGGCGCCCACCGCGATGAAGGCATTGCCCCTGGCCAAGAACGGCGCGGCATGATCGGCCATCACCTTGTTGCGGCTGGTGATCATGGTTTCCTCGAAGGCGGCGTAGCTGGCCGGATCGTCGGCGTCGCCGGGCAGGACTGCTCGAAACAGCGGCCAGAACATGCCGGTGTCGCCGTGCTGGTAGAGCACGATCATGGTTTCGTTGACGTCATTGACCTTGTCGCCGAGCTTCAACGTGTCGACCAGGCCCTTCATGTGGAAGGCAAGCGGCAGCGAGGCCATGGCATGAAGCTGGTCGGCGACGGTCTCCAGCCCCTCGACGGCCTTGCCCGAGGCCTTGGCGTCCTCGGCGAGCTTGACGTCGAGCACCGGCGCGCCGCCGGCCTTGCGCGCCAGCTCGCAGGCCGGCAGCGCCACCATGGCCGACAACATCCACGGCTTCATCTTGGCGACGGTCGCCGGTGGAATGCCGCGCGCGTCGAGCGCCTTGTTCATCGTCGCCGCGTCGTCGGGCGACAGCAGCGAGGACAGCGTGGTGCTGTCGGTGAACATCATCAGGTCCGGCTCCTTGACGAGCGCGGCCATCATCTTCTGCTGGTCGAGCACTTCGGTGGTCTCGATGACGACCGTGTCGGCGGCGCCGAAAGCCTTTCGCGCGGACGCCGGCAGCGTGGTGACGCGCGGATCGGTCATGTGCATCGTGCCGAACAGGAAGGAAGGCTTTTCGCCCGGCTTTTCGAGTTTCCAAAGTAGGCCCTTGCCGTTCGGCGTCGCCGCCGCTTCGGCCTCGATCTTGCGATAGGTGGCCGGATCGTCCTTCTGCAGCGCGCTCAGCATGTCGTTGCCGCCGCAGGCTGCAGCTTCGGCATGTGCCCTGCCGGCCAGCAGCAGGACGACGAGGAAGGACAGGAAGAACAGTACGTTCAGCGCGACAAGCAGCCTCAGCGACACGAGGGCCGCGCGGTCAGCGATGGCGATGACGCGTTTCATGAGGAAGCGTCTTAGCGCTGAAAAGCGGCAAAACAGTTAATCGACAGAATGAAATTGTTTTCGGTGCTGTTGGTCTTAACAACAGCTTGCGTTATCCGATGATGTCCTGACGATCAACCGAAAGGCCCATCGCGTCGCCTACGAAGTCGGCGGTTTACGCCCGTGGATGCGCGGATTCGTAGATCTCCAACAGCCGCGCGGTGTCGACGCCGGTGTAGATTTGGGTCGTCGACAGGCTGGCGTGGCCGAGCAGTTCCTGGATGGTGCGCAGGTCGCCGCCCCGGCCGAGCAGATGCGTGGCGAAGGAATGGCGCAAGGCGTGCGGCGTGGCGGTGTCCGGCAGGTTGAGCGCCGAGCGCAGCTTCGCCATGTCGCGCTGGACGATCGCCGGATTGAGCGGCCCGCCGCGCGCGCCGCGAAACAGCAGGCTCTTCGGATCAATATGGAAGGGGCAGAGGCGGCGGTATTCGGCGACCGCGCGCAAGGCAACCGGCAGCACCGGCACCAGCCTGGTCTTGCCGCCCTTGCCGATGATGCGCAGCACCGTGTCCGTCTCCGACACCAGCTCGGCGCCGGTTAGGCCGAGCGCCTCGGAAATGCGCAGGCCCGAGCCGTAGAGTAGCGTCAGCACGGCGGCGTTGCGGGCGGCGATCCAGGGTTCTTCCGCCAGCTGGCCTTCGACGGAGACGACGTCTCTTGCATCACTCGCCGTCAGCGGCTTGGGCAGCGATTTCGGCTGGCGCGGCGCGCGCAGCGCCGCCGCGCCCGCGGCATTGGCGAGGCCGCGGCGTTCGAGGAAGCGCAGCAGCGAGCGGATACCGGCCAGCCCGCGGC
>NZ_RZOJ01000187.1:0-10875 GCF_003998845.1 Mesorhizobium sp. M4A.F.Ca.ET.022.05.2.1
TCGAGATGCTGAAGATGGCGGCCAAGAGTGGGCTTTCCATCGCCGAGATGAAGCGCGTCAACGAGGAGACGCAGATGTCGCGCGAGGAGCTCGACGCCGGTCTCGACGCCATCTGGGGCGCCATGAAGGGCTGCATCGACCGCGGCCTGTCGCAGGACGGCATCATGCCGGGCGGGTTGAAGGTGCGCCGTCGTGCCCGGCAACTGCACGACAAGCTGCAGGAACAGTGGCAGCAGAACCGGCCGAACCCCTTGCTCGCCAATGACTGGCTGTCGATCTACGCCATGGCGGTCAATGAGGAGAACGCCGCCGGCGGGCGCGTCGTCACCGCGCCGACCAACGGGGCGGCCGGCACGCTGCCGGCGGTGCTGCGCTACTGGCTGCATTTCCATCCCGAAGCCGACCAGCCGAGTATCCGCGACTTCCTGCTCACCGCCGCCGCCGTCGGCGGCATCATCAAGTCGAACGCCTCGATCTCCGGCGCCGAAGTCGGCTGCCAGGGTGAGGTCGGCTCCGCCTCGGCCATGGCTGCGGCTGGGCTGTGCGCCGTCATGGGCGGCACGCCGGAGCAGGTCGAGAACGCGGCCGAGATCGCGCTGGAGCATCATCTCGGCATGACCTGCGATCCGGTCGCCGGGCTGGTGCAGGTGCCCTGCATAGAGCGCAATGCGCTCGGCGCCGTCAAGGCTGTGACCGCAGCGTCGCTCGCCATCAAGGGCGACGGCACCCACTTCGTGCCACTCGACGCGGCGATCGAGACCATGCGCCAGACCGGCCTCGACATGAACGAGAAGTACAAGGAAACCAGCCTCGGCGGCCTCGCCGTCAACGTCGTCGAGTGCTGAACGGCTGATGCTGGCACTGTGGAGAAGTCGGGCAGGGCCGTTGACGGTTTCGCGTGCCGGACTAAACCTTAAGCGATGGCTCTCAATCTCCTAAAACTCTGCGTCGGCTGCGACAGCGTCGAGGATCTCGAAGAGTGGATCGACTTTCGCCTCGACGAGCGGCGGCGCGCCGGCGAGCCGGCCGAGCACTGGCACACCACCCGCATGGTGCCGACGCGTGGCGACGAAGTCACCGACGGCGGCTCGCTCTATTGGGTGATCAAGGGCAACGTGCAATGTCGCCAGTTGATCACCGAGATCCGGCCGTTCACCGACGACGAGGGCATCGGCCGCTGTCACCTGATGCTCGACCCGCAAGTCGTGCGCACCGAATGGCAGCCGCGCCGCGCCTTCCAGGGCTGGCGCTATCTCAAACCCTCCGACGCGCCGGCCGATCTCGGCAAGGGCAGGGCAGGCCTGGTGGAGATGCCTCCGAAGCTCAGGCAGGAGCTGGCCGAACTGGGCCTGCTTTAGACCGGACGATACCTGCCGCGCTGCTTGTGATCCGCCGATGCGTTGGCCCTCCCTATCGCCGGACATGGGACTTGCAAGCATTGGCGCCGCGCCACATCTTGAATCTCATGAGCGACAACAAGCAGCCCGTGCCCCAAAAGGCCGATCCTGCCCCGGTCAAGCCTCAATCAAGCGCCGGGGAGATCGACGCTTTTGTCCGGCAGGCGAGAACCCTTGGCGCTTCTGCCAGCGGCACGGGCAGGCTGATTCTGTCCCTCGACGCGACCATGAGCCGGCAGCCGACCTGGGATCTGGCCAACGCGCTGCAGGGCGAGATGTTCGATGCCGTTGGCAAGCTCGGGACGCTTAGCGTCCAACTGGTCTATTTCCGCGGTCTCGGCGAGTGCCGTTCGTCCGGTTTCGTCAAAGACACCAATGCTTTGAAGCAGCTGATGACGCGGATCGACTGCCGCGCCGGCCATACTCAGATCAGCAAGGTGCTCGTCCACGCGTTGAAGGAAACGGCGGCAACCAAGGTCAATGCGCTTGTCTATATCGGCGATGCCATGGAAGAGAGCATCGACGATCTCACCAGCAAGGCCGGCAGCCTCGGTCTGCATGGCGTGCCAGTCTTCATTTTCCAGGAAGGCCATGATTCCGGAGCGGAAAAAGCGTTCAAGGAAATTGCGCGGCTGTCTAAAGGAGCTTGGTTCCGATTTGATCGGCATGCTGCCGCGACCCTTGCGGGATTGCTTTCAGCGGTAGCCGTATTCGCCACCGGCGGGCTGACGGCACTGGAAGCCAGGGGCAGGCCGGAAGATCGGCTGATGATCGAGCATTTGCGGGGCGGCGGAAATTGATGGGCATACTGATCGCATTGGTCGCATTGCTTCTGTTGCTCCTCGGCGCCGCCACGATCTTCGTACGCGCCGATCCGGGGAAAATGGCCGATGGCATGAAGACATTGGGACCGGTTCTTTTGGCGCTGGCCGGCGCAGCCTTGCTCGTCATGGGCCGCAGCGGCATCGGCGGCATGATGCTGGCCGGTGCGATCGCCTGGTTTGGCTCGGTGCGTATGAACCGCAGCGGATCAAGACCACCGCCGGGCAGGCGTTCCACCGTGCGCACTGCTGCGCTGGAAATGGAGCTTGATCACAAGACCGGCGGACTGGAAGGGCTCGTTCTGGCCGGCCGCCATGAAGGCAAGATGCTTGGCGCGATGAGCCTCGCCGAGTTGCAGCAGCTCTACCGTGAGCTCTCCGGCGATCCGGAGAGCCGCCAGTTGCTAGAGACGTATCTTGACGGCCGATTTCCCATCTGGCGCAAAAACGCTGAGCCGGACGGTGGCGAAGGGCTGGGTGTTGCGCCAGGTGCGGGCGCCATGACTAAGGAGGAGGCCTACAAGATCCTTGGTCTTGAAGCGGGGGCCGCCGCGGCGGATGTCCGCAAGGCGCACCGCCGCCTGATGCAGCGCCTGCACCCCGATATCGGCGGCACGTCGTTCCTTGCGGCGCGAATCAATGAAGCCAAGGACGTCTTGCTCTCCAACCACAACTAGTCTCCTTCGACGCAAAAATTTCCCGGGAGATTGCAAGCCGACCTACTGCTGGACGGCGTAACAGCTGATCTTCTTCTTCTTCAAAGCGTTGCACGCATCCCACGCGGCATCCTTCGACGAGAAGCCGCCGAAGCGGGCGCGGTAGTAGGTGACGCCGTCCTTTTCAAAGGCGACGGTGAAGCCGGCGGCGTCGGCCAGCACCTTCGGCGCCTGCTTGCTCGTCTTGTCGAGGAAGGCCTGGGCTTCGGATTGCTTTGGCGAGGACGCCACCTGCACGGCCCAGCCGGAGGGGACCGAAGCGGTCTTGACCGGATCGACCGCCGCAGCCGGTTCCGGCTCGGCGTAGGCCGCGACGGCTTGCGGCGCTGGCGACGGAACCACGGCGGCGACTGCCACGGTCTTGACCTTCTTGATCTGGACGACCGGCGTGGTCTCCTCGACGACGGGCGCGCTGTCGTCCGCGGAGGCGACGACCGCCTCTTCCTCGACCGCCGGCTTTTCGTCCGGGGTCGGCGCGTCATGCTTCGGCAGGAGCACCTTGGCCAGCGCACTGATCGGATTGCCGCCACCGGCCTTGGCGATGAGGGCGCTACCGCCACGCGTCGACGCCTTCGGCATATAAGCGTTGATCAGGCCCGCCATCTGGTTGTCGCGGGCGCGGCCCGAGGCGCCGCCCATGACCACAGCGACGAGCTTGCGATCGCCGTCATTGACCGACGAGACCAGATTGTAGCCGGAAGCGCGGGTGTAGCCGGTCTTGATTCCGTCAACGCCCTTGATGCGGCCGAGCAAGCGATTGTGACCATTGATGCGCCGACGGCCGTAAAGGAAGGAGCGTTGCGAAAAGTAGCCGTAATATTGCGGGAAGTGCTCCCTCAGCGCGATGCCGAGCATCGCCATGTCGTGGGCGGTGGTGAACTGGCCGGGATCGGGCAGGCCATTGGCGTTGCGGAAGACCGTGCCGTTCATGCCGAGCGCACGCGCCTTGGCGGTCATCATGCGGGCGAAATTGGCTTCGTTGCCGCCGAGCAGCTCACCCAGCGCCGTCGCGGAATCATTGGCCGACTTGGTCACCATCGACAGGATGGCTGTGTCGACGGACACCGATCCGCCGGGCTTGACGCCAAGTTTCGTCGGCGGCTCGGCCGCGGCGTGGGCAGAAAACGGCACCGCCGTGTTCTTCGAGATCCGACCCTTCGCCAGCGCCTCGAACGTCAGATAGAGGGTCATCATCTTGGTCAGCGAAGCGGGATAGCGCCGACCATTGGCGTCGGAAGAATAGAGCACCTTGCCCGTCTTGGCGTCGATGACGATGGCCGCCGATTTCGCCGCCATCGATGAGGCGGCATCCGCGACGACGACGGTCATCGCCAGGGCGACGATCGTGACCGCCTTGAGAAAGGAGGAGGTTTTGGAGACGAAGCCCGACAACGCCTGACGCACTGCTATTTCCCTGAAATTTCGTTGCCCCGGAGGCGGCGGCGTGAGCCTGCCTCGCTTCCGGCCAAGCTATCGCGGGCAGCGTTACCAATCCGTTTATGGTAACCGCCGCGTTCACCATTTTCTGGCGATTTGAGCCTCTTTTTATTCGAATTTTGGACTCCTCCCGTCCGCCCGTGCCCAGCAAACGGGCAAAAACTTGACTTTTGTGCAGCGCACAATATATTTGCGGTGCATTGCACAAGGGCGCCCGGGGCAAATGGGCGTTTCAACCACGAAGGGAAGCGTGAAATGGCCCAGACCTATGAGGACTTCAGCAAATTCGGCAAGGAGTTTGCCGACACCGGATTGAAGAGCTTTGCTTCGCTCACCAAGGGCGCGCAGGCGATCGCCACAGAAGCGAGCGAGTACACCAAGAAGAGCTTCGAAGCCGGCAGCGCCGCGTTCGAGAAGCTGTTCTCGGCCAAGTCGTTCGACAAGGCGATCGAGATCCAGTCCGACTACGCCAAGCAGAGCTACGAGAGCTTCGTCGCCGAGGCCGCCAAGATCGGCGACCTTTATGCCGAACTCGCCAAGGAAGCCTACAAGCCGTTCGAATCGATCGTAGCCAAGGCGAAGTAATTTTCGCCGCAAGGCACTGAAATTAGGCCAGCCGGCCTGCAAGACAGACCCGGTCGCGGATGCGCGGCCGGGTTTTTTCATGCCCGCTTCGATCTGGCGCCCTAGCCACCTTCACGATTGCGAAAATCGCTGAAGTTTGCCCACCTAGCCATATTGTCAGCTAAACAGAAGGGCTTAAAATCGTCCATCGAACACCTACATGTCGAACTCGCATGGGGATTCGAAAGAGGCAGGACTACGTGACGACCGGTTTGACTGCCACGGCAGGCGTGGTGCGGATGCAGAGTGACGGCGACGGCAACGGGGCCGGTCGCGGCACGGCCGTGATCACGCGCACCAAAACCAAGACCAAGAAGCCCAGTCTCTACCGGGTGCTCATCCTCAACGACGACTACACGCCCATGGAATTCGTGGTTCACGTGCTGGAGCGTTTTTTTCAGAAGGACCGCGAAGCCGCCACACGCATCATGCTTCATGTTCACAATCATGGAGTGGGCGAGTGCGGGGTCTATACATTCGAGGTGGCCGAGACCAAAGTGTCCCAGGTCATGGATTTCGCCCGACAGAATCAGCATCCGCTGCAATGCGTGATGGAGAAGAAGTGAGGTAACATGCCGGCTTTCTCCCAAGGCCTGGAAAAGGCGCTACATCAGGCGCTGACGCTCGCCAATGAGCGGCATCATGAATATGCAACCCTTGAACACCTGCTGCTCGCCCTGATCGACGACACCGAGGCAGCCGCCGTCATGCGCGCTTGCAACGTCGACCTCGACGAATTGAAGCACACGGTTCTCACCTATATCGACACCGAGCTCGACAACCTCGTTACCGGCTATGACGAGGATTCCAAGCCCACCGCCGGTTTCCAGCGCGTCATCCAGCGCGCCGTCATCCATGTACAGTCGTCCGGCCGCGAGGAGGTCTCCGGCGCCAACGTGCTCGTCGCGATCTTCGCCGAGCGTGAGAGCCACGCCGCCTATTTCCTGCAGGAACAGCAGATGACCCGCTACGACGCGGTCAACTACATTTCGCATGGCATCGCCAAGCGCCCCGGCGCCTCGGAGAACCGCACCCCGCGCGGCGCCGATGACGAGCAGGGCGGCCAGAACGGCGCCGAGCCGCAGGAGGAGAACGGCAAGAAGAAGCAGCAGCAGGACGCCCTGACTGCTTATTGCATCAACCTCAACAACAAGGCCAAGGCCGGCAAGATCGATCCGCTGATCGGCCGCGAGTCGGAGATCAACCGCACGATCCAGGTGCTGTGCCGCCGCTCCAAGAACAACCCGCTCTATGTCGGCGATCCCGGCGTCGGCAAGACGGCGATCGCCGAGGGTCTGGCCAAGCGCATCGTCGAGGGCGACGTGCCAGAGGTGCTGCACAACGCCACTATCTTCGCGCTCGACATGGGCACGCTGCTCGCCGGCACGCGCTATCGCGGCGACTTCGAGGAGCGGCTGAAGCAGGTCGTCAAGGAACTCGAGGACTATCCCGGCGCGGTGCTGTTTATCGACGAGATCCATACCGTGATCGGGGCAGGGGCCACGTCAGGCGGCGCCATGGACGCGTCGAACCTGCTGAAGCCGGCGCTGTCGTCGGGCGCCATCCGCTGCATCGGCTCGACCACCTACAAGGAGTTCCGCCAGTTCTTCGAGAAGGACCGCGCCTTGGTGCGGCGCTTCCAGAAGATCGACGTCAACGAGCCGACCATCGAGGACGCCATCGAGATCATGAAGGGCCTGAAGCCCTATTTCGAGGAGTTCCACAAGGTCCGCTACACCAGCGAGGCGATCAAGGCCTCGGTCGAACTTTCGGCCCGCTACATCAACGACCGCAAGCTGCCGGACAAGGCGATCGACGTGATCGACGAGACCGGCGCCTCGCAGATGCTGGTGCCCGAAGCCAAGCGCAAGAAGACCATCGGCATCAAGGAAATCGAAGCCACGATCGCCACCATGGCGCGCATCCCGCCGAAGACGGTTTCGGCCGACGACGAGAAGGTGCTGCAGGGTCTCGACATCGAGCTGAAGCGCGTCGTCTACGGCCAGGACACCGCCATCACCGCGCTGACGTCGGCGATCAAGCTGGCGCGCGCCGGCCTGCGTGAACCCGAAAAGCCGATCGGCTCCTATCTGTTCTCGGGCCCGACCGGCGTCGGCAAGACGGAAGTCGCCAAGCAGCTCGCCGCCTCGCTCGGCGTCGAACTGATCCGCTTCGACATGTCGGAATACATGGAACGTCATACCGTATCGCGGCTGATCGGCGCGCCTCCCGGCTATGTCGGCTTCGACCAGGGCGGATTGCTCACCGACGGTGTCGACCAGCATCCGCACTGCGTGCTCTTGCTCGATGAGGTTGAGAAGGCGCATCCCGACCTGTTCAACATCCTGCTGCAGGTGATGGACCATGGCAAGCTGACCGACCACAACGGCAAGCAGATCGACTTCCGCAATGTCATCCTGATCATGACCACCAATGCGGGTGCGTCAGATGCGCAGCGGGCGGCGATCGGTTTCGGTTCGACCAAGCGCGAAGGCGACGATGTCGAGGCGATCAACCGGCTGTTTACGCCGGAGTTCCGCAACCGTCTCGATGCGATCATCCCGTTCGGCTCGCTGCCGGTGCCTGTCATCCACCAGGTTGTGCAGAAGTTCGTCATGCAGCTCGAGGCTCAGCTCTCCGAGCGTGGCGTCACCTTCGACCTGTCGCCGGATGCGGTCGCCTGGCTGGCCGACAAGGGCTATGACGAGCGCATGGGCGCGCGGCCGCTTGGCCGCGTCATCCAGGAGCACATCAAGAAGCCGCTGGCCGACGAGGTGCTGTTCGGCAAGCTCAAGAAGGGCGGCACGGTGCGCGTCACCGTCGAGAAGAAGGAAACCGGCGAGACCGGCCTGAAACTCGAGTCGCTGGCTGACGAGGCTCCGGTGAAGCCGAAGAAGGAAGAGCCGGAGGAAGCGCCGAAGCCCCGCAAGGCGGTTGCGAAGAAGCCGGTGGCCAAGAAGGCGGTGGCGCAGAAGCCGGAGCCGAAAGGCAAGGATGGCGGCAAGCGTAGCCTGGTGCCGCAGTTGCCGCGCAAGGGCTGATAGCCCTGACGATAAAAAAGCCCCGGAAACGGGGCTTTTTTCATGCAATCTGCTGCGGTCAAGAGTGAGTGTGGGGCTCGGTCGCCGCCGAAGGTGCCGCCTTCCGCAGCCGCGGCAGCTGGCACGGGCTGAAATTCAGATGCGGGCCGGCCGGGGACGGTGACAGCGTCATCGGCTTCGAGTTCCTGGTCAGCAATGAAAGAGAAATGGGACGATCTCGGCCTGCCCGTGGCGTGGACAAGGCGATCTGACGGGCATGAGCGGCACCGGCGCCCCGCCGGCACCGCCATGATTGCCGTTGTGTGGCGAAGCAAAAAATCCTATCAAGGCGCACGGCTGCGGGGGTTGCTGCCGTGACTTTGGCGCACTCAAGCGAACGGGATCGCGCTCCCCGCGGGGAATAAAATGACAAGGCAAGCTCGAAAGACCATCCGTCAGGCAGCGATTGCGATTCCGCTTCTCGCGCTCGGCTTCTATTTCATCCCGATCCTGACAACGATCTGGATCGTTTGCGGCCTGATCGACGTGCTGCGCAACAAGAACAAGGACCTGTCGCTGTTCCGCGGCTATTTTCTCGGCAACGGCCTCTTCACCTGGCTGCTGTCGCCCTTCAACCTGCTGGTCGACCTGCTTTGCTTCAGGAACCCGGGTGTCTGGAAGCTGGAGCAGTTTCCCGCCGACTACCAGCGCGAGGTCAACGAGGTTCTCGACGTCTTTAAGGCGCGCAAGGACGATATCATCGCCGATATCGACGCCAATTTCGGCACCGGCCGGCGCGGCATGTATGTCTATCAATGGTACGGCAAGCACAAGATCGACAACGTGCCGGAATTCAACAAGGATTTCAAATACATCAAGACCATCGCCGTGTCGGTCTTCAGGGGCAAGGAGTCGACGTCCTGGCATTTCGGCCCGCTTCGGCTCAGCCTGCGCATTCTCTACAACCTGCTGCCGGTGAAGGCCGAGATTTTCGTCGAGTGCAACGACGCCAGGAACTACTGGCATGACAATCCGCTCTACATTTTCGACGACACGCTGCTGCACCGTTCGGTCAACGAGTATGACGGGCGCCGCTACTGCGTCTTCATGGACATCATCCGTCCATCCCCGTTCCCCGGCCTCATCGCCGGCCTGCTCGCCATCGTTTCGGTCAGCGTCGAACGCATCAATTCCCTGTTCTACAAGAACTGGAAGATGATCGGCTCCAGCAAGCCGAAGAAGGCCGGGGCGAACTGAGCTTCGACAGGACCTCGCCAATCCGCCTTGAACCAACGTCCAATGGCGCCGGCCGGCAGCCACCTTTAGAACGCCAGAGCAATTCTGGAACGATTGCGTAGCGATTTTCCGTCCCGAATTGCGCAAAATCAATACGTGTCGGGGTCAGCGTTCTATATCGAAAGCTGAACTGCCTTGGGTGTCGAATATTTTCTAGCCAACGTGACGACTGAGCGGGAGGAGGTCCCGCTTACGGGAGGGTCAGGTTGATCGGTCGGCAATCAGTCGTGCATGCAGATCTTGTCCAGGCCTCGATCGCCAGAAGCGGCGCGGCCCATTCGGCACTGGTCGCCTCATGGCGACGTTCTCTCCAACTGCACGGTCTCGATCCAGCCGAGCGCAAGGCCCCCAGGCGATTGACCGAAGGCGAGTTGAGAGGGGCCCGGCAGCGCATGGAGCCATTGGTCCGCGCCGCCGAGGCAAGTCTCAATCGCCTCTATCTCGCCGTAGGGGGCGTTGGCTGCTGCGTGATGCTGGCGGACCGCGACGGCATCCCCGTCGAACGCAGGGGCGCCGTCGCCGACGACGAGACATTCGACGAATGGGGGCTTTGGACCGGCACGGTCTGGAGCGAGGACAGTGAAGGCACCAATGGGATCGGCACCTGCATCGCCGACCAGCGGGCGCTGACCATCCATCGCGATCAGCACTTTTTCTCGCGCAACACTTTGCTCAGTTGCACGACGGCGCCGGTCTACGACCACGAAGGCAATCTAGCGGCGGCGCTCGACGTGTCGTCGTGCCGGTCGGATCTGACGGAAGGCTTTGTCCAGCTGATCGCTGTTGCGGTGGGTGACGCCGCCCGCCGCATCGAGGCCGAGAATTTCCGCATGGTCTATTCCAACGCCCGCATCCTGCTTGCCCCGGTCGGCGAGCGCAACACCGGGGCGCTCATCGCCATCGATGCCGACGATCTGGTGATCGGCGCGACGCGCTCGGCCCGTTGCGCGCTCGGCATAACTCGCGAAGCCTTGGCCAAGGGGCTGCTCGCGGCCGATATCCTCGGCGACTCTGTGAGGGCCGGGGAAGATCTGGACGATGCCGAGCGCGGAGTGGTGCAGCGCGCGATGGCGCGCGCCGGCGGCAATGTTTCCGCTGCGGCCCAGAGCCTCGGCATTTCGCGCGCCACGCTGCACCGCAAGCTCGCCCGTTTCGGCATCCACCGCGCGCACTGATTTCCTGGACCTGACCTGTCGCAGTTCTGCGACACTCGGCGGCCATGATCGGTTGGCCCCGGGCTGACAAGCCAAAAGGCATCCGCAACTGTCTCCCGCGACGCGACACATTCCGTGCCGCTGTTTTGCTGGGAGGCAGACAATGAACAAGGTGGAATTTTCCCGCACGGCCAAGGTTCCCTTCGCCAAGCGCTACGACAACTACATCGGCGGCAAATGGGTGGCGCCACTATCTGGAAAATACTTCGAGAACATATCACCTGTGACCGGCGGGCCGCTGGGCGAGGTCGCGCGGTCGGACGCCAGGGACATCGAGGCGGCGCTCGACGCGGCGCACAAGGCCAAGGACGCCTGGGGCAGGACAAGTGCTGCCGCTAGCGCTCTGATCC
>NZ_RZOJ01000188.1:0-10864 GCF_003998845.1 Mesorhizobium sp. M4A.F.Ca.ET.022.05.2.1
GGCTTCGTCTATGTCTCGCAGGCACTGGTTGGTGAAGCTGTCGCGGCCGCCCAAACCGAGGATGGTCAATGGGCTCTTTCCTTCCATGCACACCAGCTCGGCATCATCGACACAAGGCGTATGACGCCTGTCCGCTGCAGCGCCGCGCTAACCAATCCGCTTGGCGCTGCAGCGGACAAATAGGGGGAGAACTGTTACCTATGTATCCGGTTCAAACTGTTACCCATCTATCGGCTGGACACTGATCGCAGCCTCGGCGCCTTTCTAGCAACATCCGAAATTGGCGAAATCATCGAAGAGAGCGCCCCTCTCCCCGTCACTATACGGGAAGAGGATGCCGGCAGGCAGGTGAGGGGCAGGACCGACGTCCGAAAAAGGGTGGCAGCACGCGAAGTTGAAACTGCCCGCTGCCTGCCGAGCTCGAACGAGGGAAGCTACTCCGCCGGCGCGCCGGCGACGTTCCTGCGCGTGGCGTCGATCATCTGCCGCCGCGCCCGGAACACGCCCCATTGCTGGTCGACGAGCACGCCGATCAGGATCACCCCGCCCATCACCGCGAAGTTCAGCGAGGACGGGATGCCAAGCAGGTTGACGAGGTTCTGCAGCTCCTGCAGCAGCACCGTGCCGAGGATGACGCCGATCAGCGAGCCTTCGCCGCCGCGCAGCGAGAAGCCGCCGAGCACGGCCGCGGCAATGGCATAGAGCTCGTAGAACTGGCCGTGGCTGGCCGGCGAGATCGAGCGCGTGTACATGGCGAAGTAGATCGCCGACAGCGCCGTCAGCACGCCGCAGATGACATAGGCCGCCATGACGATGCGGCCCGTGCGAATGCCCGAATATTTCGCCGCTTCCTCGTTCTTGCCGATGGCGTAGAGATAGCGCCCGAATACCGAGCGGTGCAGCACCACCCACATGACGATGGCGATGATGATCAGCGCGATGAAGCTGTTCGGCACGCCCCAGCTGCGTCCGGCGGTGAGGAATTCGAGGTCCGGGAAATTCTGGCCGAAGGCGAAGCCCGCCGTGCCGTCGGCGGTGTAGAAGCGCGCCACGCCGCGGTAGATGAGCAAGCCGCACAGCGTCACCACGAAGGGCTGCAGCTTCAGCCGCGTGATCAGCCAGCCATGCACCAGGCCGATGATGGCGCCGAGCGCGATGATCAGCACGAAGGCCAGCGGCCAGTCCAGCTCGCGCACGGCGATGAAGTCGATGAACAGCGTGCCGAGCAGCGCGACCAGCGAGCCGACCGACAGTTCGATGCCGCCTGTGATGATGACGAAGGCCTGGCCGATCGAAAGGATGCCGAACAGCCCGATCAGGTTGGAGGTGTTGGCAAGGTTGATCGGCAACAGGAAGCGCGGATTGATGGCCGTCACGACGGCGCCGACCACCAGGATAAGGACCAGCAGGCCGAGATCCTTCTTGCTCATCGTTGTCCTCCCCTTGACGGCAGGGTCCACGGTTTTGCGGCCGGACCCTGTGGCAAACAAAACTATTTCGGCGTCTTGCCCACAGCCAGCAGAAGCACGTTCTCCTGGCTGAAATGGTCCTTGTCGAGAATGCCGGATATCCGCCCCTCATGCATGACCGCGATGCGGTCCGACACCCCGATCACCTCTTCCATGTCGCTTGAGATCATCAGCACCGCGACGCCGGCATCGGCAAGCGCCCGCATCAGCCCGTAGATCTCGGCCTTGGCGCCGATGTCGATGCCGCGCGTCGGCTCGTCGAGGATCATCACCTTGGGGTTCATCGCCAGCCATTTGGCCAGCACCACCTTCTGCTGGTTGCCGCCCGACAGCGTGCCGGTGCGGGTCGCGACCGACGGCGCCTTGATGCCGAGATTGCTCTTCTGCTTCTCCGCGGTGGCAACTTCCGCGCTCGTCGAGACCAGCGAGCGCTTCGCATGCGCCGGCAGGTTGGGCAGCGAGATGTTCTGGGCAATCGATAGGTCGAGCAGGATACCGGTCAGCTTGCGATCCTCCGGCACCAGGAAGATGCCGCTCGCGACAGCGTCGGCGGCCGAGCCGAGCTTCAGCGTCTTGCCGTCGAGCGTAACGCTGCCGCCAAAGCATTCGTCGATGCCGAACAGCACGCGCGCCAGCTCAGTGCGGCCAGAGCCGACCAGACCGGCTAGTCCGAGGATTTCGCCATGGCGGACCTCGAGGTCGACGGGACGCTCCGGATAGGCGCTGGTGCGCACAGCCCGGACCGAGAGCGCGACGCCGCCCGGCGCATGCGCGGAATCCGAAACCCGCTCGCGTTCCTTCAGCATGCGGCCGATCATCAGCTTGACCATCTGGTCGTGGTCGATCTGGCTTTTCGCCAGCGTGCCGGCCAGCATGCCGTCGCGCAGCACGACGACGCGGTCGGCGACCCGCTCGACCTCGTGCAGCCGGTGCGAGATGAAGATGACGCTGATGCCTTCCACCTTCAGCGCCTTGATGACGTCGAGCAGCTTGTCGGTCTCGGCGATCGGCAGGCTGGAGGTCGGCTCGTCGAGGATCACCAGCCGCGCCTTGATCGACAGCGCCTTGGCGATCTCGACCATCTGCTGCTGGGCAAGCGACAGCGAGGCGACCGGCGCGTCGGCTGAGAAATTGGCGCCGACGCGCTTGAGCAGCGGCGCCACCATGTCGCGCAGCCTGCCGCGGTCGACCAGCTTCAGCGGCCCGGCCCGCAGCGGCTCGCGGCCGAAGAAGATATTGGCGGCGACGTCGAGATTCTCGAACAGATTGAGTTCCTGGTGCACGAAGGCGATGCCCGAACCGATGCTGGCTTCGACCGTGAGTCCCTCATGCGCGACGCCGTCGACGATGATGGTGCCGCTGTCCGGCCGCGTCACGCCGCCGAGGATCTTCATCAGCGTCGATTTGCCGGCGCCGTTCTCGCCGACCAGGCCGATCACCTCGCCCGGCCGCACCTCCATTGAGAAGCCGTCCAGCGCCACCACGCCGGGATAGGTTTTGCGCACGCCGTCCAGGCTCAGGAACGGAGCAATCGTGGATTGAGCGATGGATACGTCGGAATAATTCATCACGCCTGACAGCAGCCGGTGGGCGTTTGGCCTCAGACTGACGGGCCTTCGCGGGCCCGTCAATATGATCGCCGGCTCAAGGCAGATCCCTGAGCCGGCGAAACGTGCGTCGTCCTACTTGCCGGCCATCGCCTTGAGGTTCGCGGCGTAGGCGTCGACATCGTCCTTGCCGATGATCTTTGTCGGCACGATGATCAGGCCTCCCTCCGGGATGCCCGACTTGTCGCCCTTGAGATAGGCGGCCATCAGCTTCATGCCCTGATAGGCCCACTCGAACGGCTGCTGCACCACGGTGGCGGCAACGGTGCCTTCCTTGACGCCGCCCAGCGTGATCGGATCGTCGTCGAAGCCGACGACGGTGATCTGGCCGAGCTTGCCGGCGTCGCGCAGGGCTTCATAGATACGCGGCGTGTTGTAGGAGTAGAAGCCGACCATGCAGGTGATGTCGGGGCTGGCGACCAGCGCGTCCTCGACATTCTTCTTGGCGCGCGCCTGATCGATGTCGTCGCCGCGAACGTCGACCAGCTCGATCTTGCTGCCCTTGAGCCCGTCCTTCATGCCTTCGATGCGTTCTTTGGCATTGTCGGCGCCGAGCAGGCCGACGAAGCCCAGGCACTTGCCGCCGTCCGGCATCGCCTTCTTGGCGATCTCGGCGGCCTGCTTGCCGGCATCGACATTCGACGATCCGATATAGGCGACGCGCTTGGTCTGCGGGGCGTCCGAATCGGTGGTGAACAGTGCCGTCTGGGACGCGATCTTGTTCAGCCCGTCGGTCGAAGTCTTGGGGTCGACGGCGGAGACCATGATGCCCTTGACGCCGGCCGTCACCAGGTCGTCCATCAGCCGCTGCTGGATGGCGACGGACGACTGCTCCGGATATTTCAGCTCCAGATTGTAGTCCGGAAGCTCGCCTTGCGCCTTCTTCACGCCGGCTTCCGCCGCCTTCCAGAAGTCGGATGCGCCGTTGACGACGAAGGCCAGCGTCGGCTTGTCGTCGGCGCGCGCGATCGCGCTTGCCGACAGGCCGAGCGCCAGGGCCGCGGCGGCGATGGACGCAGTTCGGATCACAGATTTCATGTTCAACCTCCCTTTTGAAACACAGACAGAATGTGTCGCTTGCGGCGCGGGCGCCCCTCTCCTCAAGGGTTTGGCCCCAGATCCGGCAACCTGAGAATGGCGCCAATCCAGCCGCGACCGAGACACTAGACACTCATTCGCAGTTCGTAAATAGTCCGATTTGTCTGACATTTTCGTGAGTGTGCGGCGACCCTCTTCCGGCGGCTTGCCGGCCCGATGGCGCACCGCATCGCACGCCTTTACGCCACCAGCCGGAAGCCCGGATCCGGTAACGACGAGTTGACAGTAGAACGCTTACGGCTATTAGTAAATAGTATTAGTTATCGAGGATGGCCGATCCCGCCCGGGCGGGAGATCTGGCAGCCAAAGCAGAGCGCAAGGGAGGAAGAAGAGCGCCAGCGGCAAAGCGGGCCCATCGCGCGGAAATTCTAAGGAAAATCGTCAGCTTTGCTGACCTTGTCCGGTCGTTTCGTCGGCGTGCGGTGCGGCTGGCGCGGAATGCGTTGCGTGTGATAATAGTTATAATCAAGCTGCATTTCGATAAATGCGCTTCCACGAAAGCCATCTTGCCGTTGCTGCCGGCCTTTGCTTAACAACCGGCCGGGGTTGGGAAAACGACCATGAGCGAACCGACGGAATTGCGCGATCCCCCGGAGGCGTCCAGGCGACGCGCCGCCAGGCCCAAGGGCCGCGTCACCATGACCGACATCGCCAGGACCGCCGGCTGCTCGCAGGCGACGGTGTCGTTCGTGCTCAACAATTCGCCCGGCATCAGGCTCTCGCAGCAGACCCGCGACCGGGTGATCGAAGCGGCACGGTCGCTGGGTTACTCGCCGCCTGTGTTTTCCGCCCTGCGGCCGCCGGTGACGCCCTTCGAGGGGCTGGACGGCGTCATCGGCTTCGCCGTCGACCAGCTCGCCACCAGCCCCGAGGCGGTGGTCGCCATCGAGGGCGCGCGCCAGGCCTCGTGGAATGCCGGCAACGTGCTGCTTGTCGCGCAGACCATGGGCGATGCCGTCATGGAGCCGCGCGCTATTTCAGCGCTGACCAGGCGCGGCATCTCGGCGCTGATCTACATGACCATCTTCACCCGCGAGATCGCGGCGCCCGAGTTCCTCTACAGCCTCGACATCCCGGTCATCCTGCTCAACTGCTACACCGCCGACTATGCCTTCCCGGCGGTCGTGCCCTCCGAGATCGCCGGCGGCCAGAGCGCGACAAGGCATCTCATCGGCCACGGCCACCGCCGTATCGCCACCATCACCGGCGAGCCCTGGATGCAAGCGGCTCAAGATAGGCTGAAAGGCTATCGCCGCGCGCTCGCCACCGCCGACATTCCTTTCGATCCGGAGCTGGTGGTCGAGGGCGATTGGTCGGCCAGCGCCGGCTATGCCGCGACCGTCAAATTGCTCGCCCTGAAGGAGCGCCCGACCGCCATCTTCTGCCAGAACGACCGCACCGCGATCGGCTGCTACGAGGCGCTGAAGGAGGCCGGCCTGCATATCCCCGAGGATATTTCCGTCGTCGGCTATGACGACGAGGAGATCGCCCGCCATCTGTTCCCGCCGCTGACGACATCGATCCTGCCGCATATGGCGATGGGCCAATGGGCGATCGAGCAGTTGGAAGCGCCGCCCACGCCGGGCCGCGGCCGCTATCCCATCACCAAGCTGGAATGCCCGCTGGTGGAGCGGCAGAGCGTGGGCAGGCTCGGGGTCCGGGACGCTACGGGGTGAGATCCTGCGAGCCTGTATTGACATTGTCATGACAATTGCTAGATATCTGATCCTGATGCAGGAGGATTTCGATGCCGCAGTCCAATCATGCCGGCCGCGATCGCGATGCGGCGCGAAAGGATGATGTGATTCAGATCCGCGCTTCGGCGGGGACGAAGGCCATTCTCAGCCGCGCCGCGGGTTTGCGCGGGCAGAAACTGTCGGAATTCATGCTGGACAGCGCCCGCAGGCAGGCTGAAGAAACCATTCTCGACCAGCGCGCCTTCTTTCTCGATGCCGACGCGCATCAGAAATTGCTCGATCTGCTCGACGCCCCCGACAAACCGAACGAGGAACTTCGCGCGCGCATGACGCGCAAGCCCGCCTGGGAGCGCTGATGCCTGCTGGTGGAGGGCCGGGGTTGCGGGTCAGCCCTCCGGAACGGCTGACCGTCGGCCACGATGTGTCCCCGTTTCGTAACGGCAGGCATCCCACGCTCGATGACTGGTTGCGCAATCGCGCTCTTGCCGGCGAGGGCCTGTCCGCCCGGACCTATGTGATCTGTGACGCGAACATGAATAATCGCGTCATCGGCTACTATGCGATCTCGACGGCGATGGAAGAACGGATCGCGCTGCCAAGCGCGAAGCTGAGGCGGGGTATGCCCGAGCAGGTCCCGCTGCTGCTGATCGGCCGCCTGGCGGTCGATCAGGCATTCCAGCGACTTGGGCTTGGCGGGGACCTGCTTGCCGATGCGCTGCGTCGCTGCTTGGCCGTGTCGGAGATCGCCGGGGTTCGCGCCGTGGTGGCGCATGCGATAGACGATGACGCCGTCGGCTTCTATCAGCGGCACGGCTTCATTCTGTCTTCGCTGGGCGAGCGAGTGATGCTGATGCCGATCGAGACAGTGCAGGCATTGTTCTCGAAAGTCTGAGTCGTCCGGCCGCTCGAACGACGAGGTCGTCTTACCACCACTTGGCATCGATCCCGTCGAGGACTAGCCTGAGGCCAGCGAAGGGAGAGCGAGATGACGTCGAGCTTCACCGTGCACCAGGCATCCGGCTACGAGCAGCTGATGGGACGCTGGAGCCGCAGGCTGGCGCCCAAATTCATCGACTTCGCCGGCCTGGCCGGCGGCGAGAAGATCCTCGACGTCGGCTGCGGCACCGGCAGCCTGACCTTCGAGCTGGCGAAATCCGCCGGCCTCGCCGAAATCCAGGCCATCGACTTCTCGCCCGTCTTCATCGAGGCGGCCAAGGCACGCAACACCGATTCGCGCATCACCTTCAGCCAAGCGGACGCTACCGCCTTGCCGTTCGCGGACGACGCATTCGACCGCGCCCTTGCCCTGCTCGTGCTCCACTTCGTGCCGGAAACCGGCAAGGCGGTGGCCGAGATGCGCCGCGTGACGCGGCCCGGCGGCGTGATCGCGGCGGTGGTGTGGGACCATCTCGGCGGCATGCCCGGCATGCGCATGATGATCGACACGGTTGCCGCGCTCAGCGAAAGCGGCCGCCAGATGCGCAGCCGCTATTGCTTCCAGCCGATGATGCAGCCGGGCGAGATGAAGCGGACCTTTGTCGAGCAGGGTCTTGCCGACGTCACCGAGACCGAGCTGATGATCCGCATGGACTATGCGGATTTCGACGACTACTGGGCGCCGATCGGCGCCGGCGAGGGGCCGCTCGGCAAATACATGTCCACGGTCGACGCCGCAGAGCGGACGCGCATCGAAGCCGCCGTCCGCGATGCCTATCAGGCCGGCCGGCCCGACGGCCCGCGCTCGTTCGCCAATGTCGCCTGGGCCTGCCGGGGCGTTGTTCGCTAGAGGCGTTTTCGCGCTAAGTACTTGTTTTGATGCAATTCCGGACGGAAAACCGCCGCGTACTTTTCCTGTAATTCCTCCAACGCCGACCATCAGCTTGACGACCTCGTCATGGTTGGTCTCGGAGATCTTGCGCTCGCCGGACACCCCGCGCCTCGGCACGGCAATGCGGTCGGAGACTGCAACGATGATGCCCGGCGCAGATCGCAACCAACCAATCTGTCGAGCGCGCCGCTCTGCGCCGCTTGGCTTTCCGGAATCTCAAAAAAGACTATGACAGATAGCAATGCTATGCTATGCGGCATAGCAATAATGCTATTTGACATAGCGAATGATGGCAAGGGAGGAGCCACACAGTGCCGAGGTCGCGGTGTAATGGGTGAAGTCGGCCCCGTCTTGGTGATGGGGCCAGGCTGCATCCTCGATGCCACCGCGCTCGTTAGCCACTGCACCAAGCGCATGAGCCTACAAAGTACCAAAGACATTCTGTGCGCTTGAGGCGTTGCCGCGAACAGCCTCCGGCAAGATTCACCTGCTGCGGGCGCTGGCAGCGGCAGGACCAGATGCCCCGCGTGCGCAGCAGAGCAATTGCGAATGTTTGCAAGGGAGGATCAACGAGTGAACATCCAAAGCAGGAGCTTCATCGACGAGGCGCGCTGGACCGGCAAGGCATTTCTGGGTGGCTGGCGTGAGACGGCTGCCGGCGTCGCCGAGGTGCGCAATCCGGCGACCGCCATGTTGGTGGCCTCGGTGGGCGTCGGCGGCGCGGCAGACATCGGGCAAGCCGCGGTTGGGGCTTATCTGGCGCAGCCGGCCTGGGCGGCGAAACGTCCCTCCGAGCGCGCGGCCATATTGAACAAGGCGGCCGATATCCTGGAAGCCAATGGCGAAGAGCTCGTCGGCTGGATAATGCGCGAATCCGGCTCCATCCGGGCGAAGGCGCAAATCGAGATCGATCACGGGGCGGCCTTCATCCGCCACGCCGCGGCTGCCGCTGTCGAGCCGAACGGCATCGCCCTTCCCACCATGGATGCTGGACGCCAGAACCATGCGCGGCGGGTGCCGCACGGCGTGGTCGGAATTATCTCGCCGTTCAATTTTCCACTTGTCCTCTCTGTCCGCGCAATTGCCGCCGCTCTGGCGACAGGCAACGCCGTCGTCCACAAACCGGATCCGCGCACGCCGATTTCCGGTGGCATCATCATTGCACGTCTCTTCGAGGAAGCGGGCCTGCCCGCAGGTGTCCTCCATGTCGTCCCCGGCGGAATTGACGCCGGCGAGGCCCTCTGCACGGATGCGAACATCGCGATGGTCTCGTTCACGGGGTCGGCGGCGGCCGGGAGCCGGGTCGGCGAACTGGCCGGCAAGCATCTGAAGAAGGTTCAGCTTGAGCTCGGCGGCAAGAACGCCCTGATCATTCTCGATGATGCCGATCCGGACATCGCGGCGTCGAATGCCGCCTGGGGCTGCTTCCTGCATCAGGGCCAGATCTGCATGTCGACCGGTCTCATCCTTGTCGACGAGAAGCATGCCGATGCGATTGCTTCGCGCCTTGCCGCCAGAGCCGGACACCTGGTTGCCGGCGATCCCTCGACCGACCAAGTGGCGCTTGGCCCCATCATTTCCGATGCCCAGGTCGACAGAATCCAGGGCATCGTCGACGATGCCGTCGCCAAGGGCGCAAAGCTGCTCGCCGGAGGCAAGGCAAGCGGCCGCTTCTATCCGGCAACGGTTCTGTTCGGCATCGAGCGAGGCATGCGTGCGTTCGAGGAAGAAATCTTCGGGCCCGTCGCCTGCATTGCCCCGTTCCGCGACGAAGAGGCAGCGATCTCTCTCGTCAACAGCTCCGAATATGGCCTCGCCGCCGGCGTCATTTCGGCCTCCGTCGACCGCGCCAGGTCCGTTGGCGAAAGACTAGAGGTCGGCCATCTGCACATCAACGATCAGACCGTCAACGCCGGGCCGCACGCACCGTTCGGCGGCCGGCGGCGCTCGGGCAATGGCAGCCGCGTCTCAGGCCCGGCGATCTGGGAGGAATTCACGCAGTGGATGTGGATTTCCGTCAAGGAACAAGCAACGCCCTATCCATTTTGACCAATCCACGAAAGATCGAACCATGAATCTCTCCAACAAGCTTCTGGTCATTACCGGTGCGTCTTCGGGGATCGGAGCCGAGGTCGCCCGTCTCGCCCGCTTCCATGGCGCAAGGGTAATCGGCATCGACCGCAATGATCCCACGGTTACCCTGGATGGCTTCGTGAAGGCCGATCTCTCGAAGCCGGATACGATCGACGAGGCCGTTTTGTCCCTGCCCGCGCAATTCGATGGGCTTGTCAACGCGGCAGGCGTGCCGGGCACCGCCGACAAGGATACGGTCGCCCGCGTCAACTATCTCGGCCTGCGTCACCTGACCGAGACAGTGGTCGGAAGGCTTTCGCCGGGCGCGGCAATCGTCAACTTCGCATCGATATTGGGCGCCGCATGGCCGGAACGCCTCGCCCTGCACAAGGACCTGGCAACGACCGGGACCTTCCAGTCTGGTCACGACTGGTTGGCTGCGAATCCGGTTTCGCAAGACACCTGCTATCAATATTTCAAGGAAGCCCTGATCGTCTGGACGTTCATGCGGGCGCAGCAGCTCTTCCTCTCGCGTGACATCCGCATGAATTCTGTTGCGCCCGGCCCGGTCTTTACGCCAATCCTCGGCGACTTCATCACCATGCTTGGTCAGGATCGGGTCGAGGTTGACAGTGGCAGAATGAAGCGCCCTGCCTTTGCAGACGAGATCGCCCCGGCCGTCGTCTTCCTGTGCTCGGACGCGGCGCGCTGGATCAATGGCGTCAACCTGCCGGTCGACGGTGGCCTGGCCTCCACCTATCTCTGACGCGGCGTTCTCGCGCGATCGGTGCGAAAGCTATGGATACTTACTTGAAATTGGCGCACCCGACAGGATTCGAACCTGTGACCTCTGCCTTCGGAGGGCAGCGCTCTATCCAGCTGAGCTACGGGTGCTTCCCGGTAAAACGAACCAGCCGGTGAACCAGCCAGCCACGGCTTCTTAGCGGAAGCACGCGAAGGCTTCAACGGCCAATTGGGGTGGCAAGGCATTTGACGCCACAGGAGCGGTTAGGCTTCCCGAGGGCGTATGTGGCGGTCAAGGCTGCGCCGTATCTGCGTCGTTAGCAACCTTGCTGCTCCGACGCCTCACCC
>NZ_RZOJ01000189.1:0-10835 GCF_003998845.1 Mesorhizobium sp. M4A.F.Ca.ET.022.05.2.1
GGCGGGTGTGTGGCCGAAGGCAAAGGAGTTCGCCAAGACCTGGGCGCTCGACCGCCGCTTCAAGCCGAAGATGGACACTGCGGCACGCACCGCCAAGCTGGCGGGCTGGCGTGACGCTGTGCGCAGGACGCTGAGCGTGCCATAAATCGGCAGCGAGATCGGCTGGGTGAGGGGTGAATGAATCCAGATTGGTATACTGGCTGGCGCGAAGAGGCTTTCGATCAGCTGAAAGCCAAGAACGACCGCCTGCAGAAGGATTTCCGCCTCGGCAGCTGGCCGCGCTACGACTACGATCTGAAGGCACGAAAGCTCCTGTTCTCGGAGCAAGGCGTTATCAAGGTCGTCGCCGAGATCCAGATTGCGGGCAGTACGAGCGCCAAAGCTGACAACTGGCTGTGGGCCTGGGCAAATTCAAACCTGCCCGGCGAACTCCTCGAAGACGCCAAGCGGGTTCGGTCCTTCGGCGAGGAAAAAGGCATCGATGAGCTGGCTCAGGCCTATGTGCTCGACACGAACAATGACCTGGAGGCGCTCGGCTGGGGGCTGAGCGGGGCAATGGTTCGCATCTGCGATGCACTCGGCGCTTACCGCTCCCCACGCGGTGAAGGCGGAGGCCTGTATCTGATCTTCAAGACCATCGGCTGGGCCAGTTGATCCGCGGATCGCTTCCTTGACCGGGATGTCGCGAAAGGCCCGTGCCGTTGCCGGCACGGGCCTCCGCAGCCTCCCGTGTTCCGATGATCAGGTCAGTAGGGCGAATAGCACTGCTGACGCGGGCCGTTGTACGGCTGGAACGTGTTGTCCCAGGCGCGGTAGGAGCGGTAGCGGTCGTAGCACCATTGGACATGGGCATCGCCACCGCGATAGACACGGTTCTGGTTGTTGATGATGGCACCGGTAATCAACGCGCCCGTGGCGAAGGCCGCCAGCGGGAACCAGAAGTCGCCGTGACGGCGATAGCCGCGACGATATTCGCGATAACCGCGATGGCCATTCCAGTACACGACACCGTCCCGGCGCGAGAATTCGCGATTGAGCGCGCGGTGTCTCCTCCAGTCCCGGTACTGCACAGTCTGGACGTCCGAAGACAGCCCCTGGCCCAGCGGTACATAATTTGGCTGGGCATTGACTGGCACAATGTCCGCCGCCACGAAAGACGCCGACAGCGCGGCCGCCAGCAGGCTGGATGCGATCCTGTTCATCGCTCTTCTCCTCGAAGGGTTGTTGACGTCCCTTGTGTCCGAAAAAACGGGCGACATAGGCAATTGTTCCCAGGTTCCCGTTCAGATTGCAGAATGCGCCTTGACGGTGGTGGCGTTTTACGGAGGCAAGCCCTTCGCCCCTCTCATGCGCTATGCCGCGCATGCCCGCATGGCCACAATGCCGCGCCGAACACAGCGAAAATCCAGCCTGGAGGCCATGTTTTTCCGGTTGACCCGTCGCGGCACTCTCCCTATGTTCCGCGCAATTTCGAGGGCGGCCTTAATCGAGCCCGCGGGAGCGCGTAGCTCAGCCGGTAGAGCAACTGACTTTTAATCAGTAGGTCATGGGTTCGAATCCCATCGCGCTCACCAAAAACTCAAGTAAATCACTTAGTTGCGAGAGGTGAGTGCTGGCTTTCGTTGTCCGCTCGATTTCATGTCCGTGGAGTGTCCGCAATCGGAGGGGGGATCAATTGAATTACGAGTGGGTCAACAACTTGGACTGGATCAACGTCGCAGCGCTCGCCGCCACGGTGTTTGCCCTGGGGCTTTCGCTTCATTTCTGGAGGCGCCAGTTTCGTCCACTGGTCACTGCCATGGTCAAGACGCACAAGGGTGACAACACCGGCATTTATTACGACCTCGTGGTGCTAAACTCGGGATCGATCCCGGCCCGGTATGTTTGGTTCGAGGTGGCCGACGCCGCAGCCCTGCAGGCCGCCTTCGGGAAAAACCCCGCAAAAAAGGACCAGTGGCTATACTGCTTCGCCAGAAAGGACCTAATCCCTGTCCTGCATAATGGGACTCACGTTTCGTGCTCTTTCGGGATGACCCAGGGCCCTGACAGCGGATTCTGGAAAAACTTGGCCGAATTCCCGATCCGCATCCATTACAAGGGCTGGTTCGGCAAAAGCTATACCGAAGAGATGAAACTGCGAATTGTCGACAGCGACACGTTCACCGGCTTCATGTGGGAGTGACCAGCAATGAATTCTCTGAACGACAGCTACGAAGTGATCGGCCGCATCCTCGCAAAGCTGATCCTGAACGGACTGAGACGGCAGCGGCTCGAACCCAATCACGTCATGGAGAACGTCGATAGCGACGCTACGCACCATTTTGTCGACGTGATGGAATGGCTTCGTAACGAGGGGTTGGTCACTAGTCAGGCGCAGTATACCGACGGCAGCTATTTCGGCGCACAACTGACAGCGAAAGGGATCGCCGCCGTCGAGCGAGGCTCGTTCGACGGTTCGACGTCGATCCGCGAAACGGTCGAGGCAAAGCCGGGCGGCCTGACGTCCGACAGCTACGGCAAGATCGGGTCGTTGATCGGGGGCCTGATCGGCGGCTTTGCACAGTCAGCCCAATGACCTTTGCTCTCAACGCGAGGCACGTCTTCGGAGACCGATCCAACAAATGTCGACCACCGGTTCTACAATTCCGCTGCCGTCAGACCTCATGTTGGTCGAGGTAGGTCGAATTCTGGCGCTGTGGTCTTACGTGGAACAGCAGTTCGACTTGTTGGTACTCAAAGAAGTAGCATTCGAAGGTGTGACATCGGGTAAGATCGATGATCGCGTTTCCAAAATCATGACGACCCCTGTGGATGTGAAGATGCGGGCGGTTCGTAAGGTTCTGTCGAAAGGAAATTCAAAGCTCGGCCTCACCAACAGCATGGTCGAGGCGACGTTTCAGAAGATGTCGAAACTGAAGGAAATTCGCGATCTGCTCGGGCATGGCAGGATGAATTTTTCAATATCGTCAGACAACACGATCGCGGGTGATAGACTGAGCGTATTCCACCTGCGGTTTAGGGACAGGCTGCCAATGCGATTTTGGAACCACCCACAGCCCGGCTCGCTTTATCGAGGTGACACAGGATTTCGCGGGCCGGGCCGTGTCCCAGAAGCTGGGCTCCAAGGGCAAGGTAAGAATGCAGTCTTTTGTTAGCACGCACAACAGGGCCAAAGGTCGGGGCCGGAGCACCCAACCGAAGTCTCTGTCGCCGGCAATGGCGGTTAAAATGGGCAGAAGGGATACGGCGGACAAGATCCTATGCTGCACGGCCCTAGTGAACTGCAGTGCTGGTAATTGTCGTCGCATGAATTTACGTAGCACGCGGCCGGTCCGGGGCACCTGAGGCACAAACGTCGCAATGGACCAACCGGATTGGAAATAGCCGAATTTTCCGATTCCGAGACATTTGGCTTAATGGGGTCTGCCGAGTAGGCAGACGCCGAGTACATCGACAACACGACCAAGGAACTTGCTGCCAGAATTCTGGCAGAGCGCAACATTTTGTTCATGTTTCCCCTTCCCTCTTTTCCGCTCTCCAGAAAATCAAACAAAGCGCGTGGTGGCAATAGACCGGCCAGGGCGTATCGCACCATTGCGCGAGCGCCGCCGATCGCCAATCGCTTGCCAAGGGCTTACGCGATCACGCCATAGCCTTTCGAGGTAGTTTAGCCGAATTGTTGCGGCGGCCCCCTGGGAGCTGCCAGGCCGGCGCACGTCCTCAGGCATTCTCCCCAACGAGAGGCGCCGGTCACCTTAGCCCGCCGCGCGGGTGTGGGGGCACACCCAGCGGCGGGTTATCGGTCTCTCTTTGTGGGCCGGCGCGGCGGGTTCGTGTTCGGCTTGGCGTGTGTCTCGCAAGGCTTCACTACCGACTGCCAGCGGCGCCCGGATCGATCAAACGGGGTTCTTGCCGTCCTTACGGACGATCGATAGCTTCGGCGCCTTGGCTTCCCGGATGATCTTGGCGGCTTCCTGTATGGTGATGCCGACCTTGCGCGCGTAATAGGCTGCTTCCGCAAGCTCGCCCTCTTTTGGCTCTTCAATCGCCTGCTTGGCCTTACGTTTCGCTTTCTTTCCCATGCGCCGAATCATAGCACATTACCCATAGAAAAACCCGCCGCTGATTGAGGGGTTGGACGGCAGATTTCTCTTGACCCAGAAAGAGGAATGGTGACGCCCGTTCCACGTCCAATATTAGCAAGCGCTTGACGAAGGCATCAGCTGCGCCAGACTCCTCTCATGGCGAAGGGCAGCATCAAGGTCGGCGATGAAGTCGCGATCACACCGCGACCGTGCGCAGGCGCGTGACAGAGGATCGGTTCAGCGTCTCGATCCCGAGCTACAACCACCCTCATTCGATCGTTGACAAAACGACCAAGGTCAAGCGAGGCCAGCGATGAGGACAGCGTCACGATAGGCGGCCGAGCCTGGGGATAACTGTCAGCCTCGATGTTGTACGGCTGGTGACGAGTTATGTCGCGCCGAAGCGGAAGTCGCCGCTGGTGGACAAGGCGACATGAGCCATTGAAGAAGGTCAGGGAAGTCACAGCGTGTTGCAGACAATTTGAATAAATTAGCAGATGCTAATGAGCGGTGCTATAATGCGCAGTCAGCCGGCAAACCTACCCCGTTTTGCTGGTTAGGCCTGGCGGCCGCCCCCCACATCCACGACCGCTGGGCCGCCAGCCTTGACCCGGACCCCGCATTGAGGACGGCAATGCCATGGCATCGCCACAGCGGCATATTTGATCCCGCTGATCTGGACTTGCTCCAGCGGGTGTTCAACCAACTGTGCGACGAGCGCCGCCTTGCCAAGAAAGATAGGGAACAGAGGGAAGCTCTCGCAGATGAGGTCCTCGACCTTTTCCAAAATGGGATCACGGACGAAACGAAGTTATGGCAAGCGCTTTCGAAGCGACGTAGCGCTTGAACCAAATAGGCCTTCCGCCAGAGGGAGATGGCGGAAGGCCTATTGGTTTGGGAGCGGCTACATTCCTGAGAAATCGACCGCTACAGCAAACAATGCACGAGGGGGGTGAGGAGTTCCAGACAGTCTAAGCATTCGCAACTGCAGGCGCTGCTCTGCCTGGGGGGCAGCCCGTAACCGCGGGAACATTGGGCGTCGTCAGAAGTTGGAATCCCAGTCAGCCTAGGGAACGCCCCGATGCCAGAGTATTTTGTTGAACAAATGACGGGTGAGACAGTTACTACATGGCGAGTTGTGAGGGCCGAGACACCGGGAGAGGCAGCTCGCGAAGGTACTGGATGTGATGTCAAAGCGCGAGCAGCCGAATACATTTGGGTCAGGGTGACTGACGAGGATTTGGGCGAGGTCTATGAGTTCAGCATGGGTCAACCGCATCCGAACGCTCAATCCGCGACGCCGGCCTCGCGATGAAGGACCGCGTCAAAGATCACCTCATAGACGCTCCCGATTTCTTCCGCTCCGTGCTGTCGATCCCGATTGCCTTGGCGTCTGCAAAAAGCTGTTGGGTCAATTCAGCCACCGAGATGATGTCGGCGCCGACCGTCTCCGAGATGTTGTTGGAAATCCATTTGTGGAGGAAGTTGATGCCGCGCGTACTCATCTCAATGCCGCCCTTTCAGGAATCGGGCCTCGCGAAACAGCGAATCCCAATCTGTTCCAATCAGATCGATCAGACGCCTGGCCTCTTCCTCCCCGATGCCAGTCTCCCTCGTAAGTCGCTCTGCCAACAGTTTTAGATGGGCTTTGCGATCATCCCCATTGTCGGTGGTCGGGCACATGGGTTTCCTCCAATGAAGAGGAACCGCTGAAGGTGGCTTTTGTTTCGAGCCAAGGTTTTGGAACGGTCCCGACTCGCTTGATATGCAAGTAGAAGCCCGTCGCTGGGAGGACTTGGCGACGGGCTTTTCTGGGACCCAGAAGCGGACATGACCGCTGCCATCTATAAGCTTAGAAGGCGAATGTAGGTTCCGTCTCCGTTCGTAAATATTAGCAACTGCTTGACTAAGCCGCCGACCGCCCCAGACTCCTTGCATGGGCAAGGGCAGGATCAAGGTCGGCGATGAAGTCGCGATCACGGCGACCGTGCGCCGGCGCGTGACAGAAGACCGCGTCAGCGTCTCGATCCCATCCTACGGCTTCCCCCATTCGACCGTCGACAGAACGTCGAAGGTGAAGAAAGGCCAGCCCATCGAATTGATCGGCGACGTCACCCATATCGACGGTGAGTGGGTGACGGTCAATCTCGGGGTGTCGGTTACGGTGAATGCAGATACGCTCCGGCTCTACAAGCCGCCGACCCGGAAGATGCCGCTCCTGGACAAAGCGACATGACGTAGCTATCCGATCTCGGGCCGCCGATCATCGGCCGGCGCCACGGCAAGGAGTTGCGGCCAGGCGGTTGACTGGCGCGAACTGCGGCAAGTGATCTGGCATGAACAGCCGGGCCAGAGGCCACTAGAAATGGACGCCTAGAAACCAAGTATTGCCCGAAATTGAGACTTCTCTAGACCTCCGTCGCATTTGGGAGCATTCTCTCCCGCGGGGGAAAGGGCTTGGACAAGTCTCGCTACGATAATCGATCTGGTCAATGGCGCAAACGCACCGGCGCGAAGCGCTCGCGCGCCCTGCGGTGGGCGAGCGTGCCGCGACGGCTGGTCTTCGTGACCGTCGGCGCGGCAGGTGCTTTGGCCGCGCTGACCGCCATGAAGCACGCCGACAGCTTGCATGAGATCAGCCTGCAAAATTTGATCACGCCTAAGCAACCGGAGCCGATCACAGGCGTCGCCTCCGTCATCGACGGCGACACGATCGAAGTCCACGGGCAGCGGATACGCTTCAACGGCATCGACGCACCGGAGAGCAAGCAGTATTGCGACGATGCAAAGGGCTTCGAATATCCTTGCGGCCGGCGATCGGCGGAAGCGCTGGATGCGTTCCTGGCCGCATCGAGGCCGGTGCAGTGCACGTTCGTGAGCTGGGATCGCTATCACCGCTTCGTCGGGGACTGCCGGCGCGCCGACGGCGTCAGCGTGGCGGCGTGGATGGTCGAGCATGGCCAAGCGCTCGACTGGCCGCTCTACAGCCTTGGCTCCTACGCACCACAGCAGGCGAAGGCGCAGGCGGCGAAAATCGGTCTTTGGGTCGGCAACTTCGAACCGCCTTGGGACTGGCGCGCTTCGCACACTGACGGCGCGGCGCCGTCGGGCCGGCCGCTCGGCATCGTCAGCCGCAAGCTGGTCGCACAGAGCGGCTATTCGTGCGAGCGGCGGCGGACGTGCAAGGAGATCAGTTCGTGTGACGAGGCCCAATGGTATCTGCAGAACTGCTCTTGGGGCGGGAAACTGGATCGCGACGGCGATGGCGTAGCGTGCGAGACGTCATGCTAGCCAGGACCGACACGCTGAGCTTCCTTTCGAATGAGACCACCGGAACATCGATCGGTCAAAATCTCACAAACACAAGCAGCGCTCATTGAAGAGATGATGCCCCGCATTGTTGGTAGTGTGTGCTCAAGCACATGTCTGTGGCGTTCTTGGCACGATCTATTTCATCCTGGGACATCAGCTCGACCAAGCCAAGGCGGGTTAGGTCGGCCTCTTTTGCAGAGACCTCAACAAGCTCTTTTCTATATATTTGACTGGCCAGAGTGAGCCACATATACGCAAGCTTGGTGTCTCTTTCGGTAAGCTTGCCGCTTGCATAACTCTCGCCCAGCGCCTTCATTGCCGCTGGATCACCTTTGCCCGCAGCATGGCTGTACAATGTGAACGCTCGACCTTGATCCTGTCGGACACCATCTCCCGCTGCTAGCATGTCCGCCAGCGCAATCATCGCGCTGACTTCCGACTGGGCAGCTGCTTTTTCGAACCATTTCGCCGCCTCGGCCTTGTCGGCGGTCACTCCTCGACCTTCGTAAAGTATTGACCCAAACCTCGACTGAGCCGGCGGATAACCTAATGATGCCGCCCTAAGAAATAATTCTGCAGCCTTTCGGTCATTCGGTAGAAAATCCATCAACCCTGGCACCTTCTTCGAAGGGATGCCATCCGGTACTCCGGCGGCGTATAACAAACCCAGCTCATTTTGGGCAGCTGGTAAGCCTTCATCAGCAAGTCGGGTAAGATGATCCGAAACTTCATTCTTATTGCCGAGAGCCAAGGCAGCTTGCACTTTTCTGCGGTCGGTGTCTTCGCGCCAGCGCGCGGCTCTGGCAGTGGCTGTCGCCACGTTCTCGGCACCCATCTGATCCCTCAGCATGCTGTATGCTAGCCCGTCTTGGGCTCTAGCTATTATCAGCCATTTCAAGGCCTCCACGTAATCTACCGGCAGGCCTGGCTCTCCTGACGCATATGCAGCCCCGAGCAGGAATTCTGCTTCGCGATAATCCTGATCAGCTGCAGCACGCAACAGCGCCAATCCAGCGGGCGCATCCCTCTGAACACCCTGACCTGAGAGAAGCATCTTGGCGAGATAAGTTTCTGCACGGGCATCGCCGGACGTCGCTAGCGGTCTGATAATGGACAGCGCCCCCACGAAATTTCCTTGCCGATAAAGGGTCACGGCACGATCGAGATTGCGCGGCCCTTCGTCCACCTGCTCAGCGGATAACGCAGTGGACGCAAAGAACGTCAGCACCACGAACTGGCATGCGAGATTCTTTAGTGCAGACATGACAGCCCCCTCACCATTGTATGGTGCACTATAATGCGTCGCATTAAAGTGCACAATTCGCCACGCATGCCGTATGGACATGCGTCAGCTCGTTGCGAAGAACGTGAAGCGTTGCCGCATCGCGGCTAACCTCACGCAGCATGAGGTCGCCGATCGAATGGGCGTAGACCGTGCCTACGTAAGCGGATTGGAGATGGGAAAAAGGAACCCAACGGTCATCACGCTCTGGCAGATCGCAGAGGCAATAGGCGTAAGGCCGATGGATTTATTGTCGGAGGAAGAATAGGCGTGCGAAACGCTCTGCCGACGAAGAGCCACCGGTATCGCTCGACAGGCTACAGGAGGGCAGAATGCTTAAAAGGATACTTGAGAAAGTTGCTATACGTCACAACAAGGCTGCCGTATTGGCCAAATTTCAGTTGGATATGGGGGTTCTTCAGCCGTCTTGGGAGAGACTTAAGGAATTCGATCTCGATAGAGGTGTTAAGATTCAAGGGATAGAAGCAAAGTGCGATTTATGGCACTTCGTTTTCGAGACATACGCTTTCGTGATGATCATGGATACCAGCCCACAATCGCCCCACGAGAGCAACAGTCGTGCTCGCATAAGAGGCCAACTGGGTCGAAAACTCGACGAACCAGATTTTGGGCCGCTGTCAGATCGGTTTTGGCACCGCCAGCTTGACGCGCTCAGAACGATGATGCCGGAGCTTGCCACACTATTTCCCGAAGGGTGACCGTCACGAGCAAGTTAAAGCCGTCAGCGACCTCTTGGGCTGCGCACAGGCGGTTTTGTCAGCGGTGGCATGAAAGGCAGCAGCGTCCGGACCATCTGCTCGACTGGCGTCACCGTTCTCAGCGAGCGCCAGTCGAAGCGGGCACCGGGATCGCCGCTGTCGAACTGGGTCTGGCTGCCGCCGTTCCGCAGCTGAATGGCGTCGTCAAGGACGACGCCATTGGCGCCCACCGGGCGGCCAAACTGGGTGGCATACGTGCCGATGATGGTGACGGCCGGGAACCCCCTTTTCGTGATGACGGCCATCGTGGTCGAACTCCGGATCAGACGAAGCACGTCATGTGTTGGGGCCGATCGCCAGCGCGTTGAGCTGTTGCAGGGTGAGGTTCTGGTTGCCGTTCGGTGGCGGCACCTTGGCCTTGCTTGCCGGCCAAGCCAGCTCGGCGGCGCGCGCTGCTTCGTGGGCGGCTCTGATGGCGTAGGTGCGGTCGGCGGGTTCGCCGCTCTGGCGGGCGAGCGTGGCGAGGTCGCCGTTGAAGATGTTAAAGCGGTTCGTTGCGTTGGGCATTGGTCGGTTTCCTTCTGTTAGTCGCCGAAACGGGAGATGTCGTCTTGCACCCAAGACGGCAGCGGTTGCGATGGCGGCAGGGCTCGGGGCGACGGCGCGACGGTCATCTCGGAGTGGACGCTAATCTTTTGACCGCCGGCCCACGGATCGACATGGGCGATAAGCTTCTGGTGGGCCTCTTGGCGCCGCAGGCGCTCAGCAGTGGTCGGGCTGGCGGTGTGGGCTTCGATGGTCAAGACCGCCTCACGGCCGGCCTTGTCGAGGATGTCGTCGACTTCGGCGGCGCCGACAGCCATGGCGTGCGCATTGGCGACGCGCCGGCCGTAGGCGCTGTCGCTCTCGCCCTTGCGGGTGATTTTGAGCGTCTTGGCCAGTGTTTCGAAGAGCCGGGCGTTGTGCTCGGCGTCGGTCTCGCCTTCGGCCTGCCTGCAGGGCAGGTTTTCGGCGAGGTGCGCGAACAGACGCAGGCCGTAGGCGGCGTCGTCCTCGTCGTCGCGGCGCTCGACGTAGAGCGCCTTAGCCCGTTCAATGCGCGGCCGGTCGTGGCGAAGGTTCCGCTGGTCGCGATCGTCACCACGGATGCGGCCTTCGGCGTGCTGCTGGAGCGTCTGGAACAGGCGCGCATGCCACTGCTCGTCGGTCTCGCCGTAACGCTCGGGCAGCTTGACCGAGCTGGCGAGCGCCTTGGGGGCGATTTCGCGATTGACGGCGCGCCGGATCAGCTCGGGGACGTCGTGGGCCAGATCGGGCCGGTCGCGCTGGATGGCGTTGAGGGCCGCACCTTCGAGGGTCTGTTTGTGCTCGTCGAGGTCGGCTTTCAGAGTGGCGATCTTAGCCACGGCAATGGCAAGCTCTTCGAGGGTGCTGGCG